>CAYWGE010000005.1:0-25743 GCA_964457215.1 uncultured Pseudomonadota bacterium | reverse complement strand
AAAATTCTTTACAAGTTTTGCAGAAACATGGTTTGATTCACCTTTCAAAGGGAGTCTCGAATGTCAGGCCAAAAAGCCATTTTACAAGAAGAATTTCAAACACTTGAGATTTTACTCGATGAAGTCGATGGTTGCTATGGCGCCCTTGCTAGACAACTTAAAGAGATGAGCCCTATCCTCAAAAAAAATATTTTTAATGAAGATGACCAAGCTTTACTCCATGAAAATTTAAGCATTTTTCATCAAGAACTCGATCACTTTACCCAATTACTTCGTCGGGGAGAAGGAGAATGGACCTTGCTTCAAGATGAAATGGGGCGTTTGAAGACGGAAATGCCTCAAGCAAAGTTAGAATATGAGGTAGCCGAAGCGCAGCTTTGGTCCTTAGAAAAAAGTCTTAAGATTCGTGAAAGATGTTTAAATCATTTAAACGAGCTCTACCAACTTTTGAGCGGTGTTTCGAAGTTAGGAGAGATGACCGAATTTGATGAGCGCTTGCTCACTGAGATTGCGATGGAATTGAAGAACTTGGGAGAAAATTAAATTTCTTATGTCTGAGCGCCTTCTTACCCAACAAAGTTTTGCAAGTCTTGTTCAAGAAATTCAAGATGCTATTCAAAAACTCGACGGCTTGTACCCCAAAGTTTTGGAAGCAATTCGAGAATTAAATACCTGTTTTGATTTAACTCAAAACATTTCGCTTCAAGATGAAAAATCTCAAAAACTTTGGAAGGATTTTGAGAAACAACTTCAATTTTATTGCTCACACCTAGAGCGTTTGGTCTCGGCCTACCAAGACCTTTCGATTGATTTACAAACTCTTCTTTCAAGCTCGGGTGAAGAAGGAGTTCAGGGCCTTTCCCGAGAAGGAGAGGTTTTAGCGGAAAGCATTCGACTTCGCCAAGAAGCAGGACGTTTATTTTTACAACTTTATGAAATTTTGAAAAAAGTGAGCAGCCAAGGGCGGGCTAGTTATTTTCAACAAGGTCAGATAAAAGATGTGTTGTTTGGTTTGGAGATGTTAAGGGGGGTATAAAAGGAACAGCACAGTTTAAAAAACTGAGCATTTAAGCTTTCTCAATACTATTAGCTTGTGCGGCTCGGTATTTGTTGCTCTTTCTGGAACTCTCTGAGTTTTATAGAAAGTAATTTTTTATGTATCCCATTCTTTTTAATATTCCTATTTTGGGCGGATTACGGTTGCATACCTATGGCCTAATGGTGGCGATCGGTTTTTTGGCGGGAATTCTTTGGGTTTCAAGGCATGCTCGAAAAGAAGGTCTTCCACCCGAAAAAATGATGGATCTTTGTTTTTACATCGTTCTGTCCGCTATTTTTGGCTCACGCTTGGTTTATGCTGTTGCCGAAGATACTTCTCTTTTCACTCACCCCCTGGATTTTTTTAAAATTTGGGAAGGGGGCTTAGTTTTTTACGGAGGTTTAATTGCAGCCGTCCTTATGTCGGGATTTTATTTATGGAAACATCAGCTTAATTTTTGGAAAGTCGCCGACGTATTTGTCCCGGGAGTAGCGTTAGGACATGCATTTGGCCGAATTGGTTGTTTTATGGCGGGATGTTGTTATGGCAAACCCGTACAAGATCATCCCTGGTGGGCAGTCATTTTTCCCGAAAACCCTGATAGTTTAGCCCCTTCGGGCCTCGCTTTATATCCTACTCAGCTATTAGAGTCTGGTGCGGAATTTATTATTTTTGGAATTTTAGTTTGGGCCAGTCGACAGAAAAAATTTGACGGTCAAATTTTGCTCATGTATCTGATTTTATACTCGATCGTCAGAAGTCTATTAGAAATTTTGCGAGGAGATCTCTCTCGGGGGTTCGTTTTTAATTCGCCCTTGAGTACTTCGCAATTTATAAGTTTAATCTTGGTGATCGTTTCAATCATTTTATGGGTATGGCGGGCACGTCAGACTCATTCAAAATCTTCGGGGAGCTTATCATGAAAATTGCAAATAAACTTTTACTTACTGTTCTTATTTTGAGCATTGGAGCCTTAAGTGCCTGCGGAAAACCAAGACTTTTTGGTAAAGACATGAAGGTGAATCCAATTATTCAAAATTATCCGATCGATCCCAAGCTTGCCTTTCAATCCGCTAAAGAAGCCTTGGCTTATAATGGATATAATATTCAAACCGAAGACCCCAAATTGGGAACCATGGAAACCCATTGGCAACCAAGCACCAGCGATTCTCATTACGTTAATTTCTTTGATCGCCAAGATCGTGGAACCGTCGGCTCTTATTATAAGCTTATTTTAAAAATTACTCCGCGCGGCAATGGCGGAAGTCAGGTTGAAATTTCTTCCTTAGCAAAAAGTATTATCTCTAATTTAGAATCCACCGGCATCGAAGAAGAGAAAGTCCTAAAGAAAATCGCCGATTACACCCGCAAACAAAATATCGAAGTCACGAATGTGGGAATCCAATAGTTAAGTTAAGTTCCGCAACTTTCAGGTGCTTGGAAGCGATAATCTTTTCATGAGTGCACCAGGAACTAGCTATAATTGTGCAGCAAGCCCAGGATGTAATGGGGCAGCCCCTTATTTTCAACCCGCTGAACAGCGTATTGTGCCGAGAGATGGGCGTCCTCCAGAACGTGCTGAAGAGCCCGCTCCACCGGTTCAAGAAAGAAGAACGCCGCAGCCTCTTCCTCATTAAACCCCGGATTTTAGAAGAATGACGGGTTCAACCGGACATCCAACTGCCCATCGTCCGCCTCGCGATAGCCGTGGTGATCAATAAAAAATCAAACTAAGCTAGAGTCTTTTATCTTCAGTCTAAAATGAGATGGTTTGACGGTGTGTTGTTCTTTTAGGCCAGGTAATGAGTATACAGAAAGAGGAGGGTTGCGGAATAAATTGGAATAACAAGGTTATCGTCCGTTCGAAACGAAATCCATTCCGAGCTCATGCCAATTAATCCTCCCATGAGGCAGAGAAGAAAAAGGTTTCCCGAAAAATGGGGCGCGAGAACAGGGTAGAGAAGGGTAATCAAGCTCGCAGTCACAAAAAAAGCTAAGGATCCTTCAAGACTCAAACGCCTAAAAATTTTATGTCGCCCCCACTTCACACCAACGACCGAGGCAATCACGTCGCCGAAGGCCAGAAATAAAATTGCAAGAATAGCCACTGCTTTTGGGAAAACAAGACAAACGAAAAAACAAGAGAGAGTGTAGAAGGTCATGGAGTTTAGTCGCCCCGCTTCTTCTTTGCGCATGAATTTTTTAAGATCATGCATGACCTTTGCATTAAATTTTGGAGAAAGTAGGCGATAGATATCACAAATTAGCGCATAGAGCGTAAAACTACCAAAAATCGTCATTTTTACGGTAAAACTTCCTCGTGAAAAGAGATAAATCCAGACAATTCCTAAGCCCGCTAAGGTATGCCAAATCTTTCTTGGCCACTGAATCACTCGAGCTTGCCCTAGATTTTGAAAACGATCGACCAAGAAAGCGCCTGAGATATTTTTTAGACTTTCTTTTAGATCAATAGCCTTTAAATTTTGATGAAGTTCTTTGGCTAGCACGCATGCTTGTTCTAAATGCTTTTGATAATCTTGGCTTTGGAGAGATCGATATTTAACGCGCAGAGCTTGTTTGAGAGCTTCTGTTTTATGATAAAAATGTTCAAGGGATTGGGCGAAATCTTGACCCAGCTTCAAATCTTGAGGGAGCTTCTCTAAAATATTTTTTAATTTTGCACTTTCTTTTGAAAGGCGAATTTGAAGTTTACGTAGTTTCTTTGAAAGCTTTTCGAAAGAAGGAGAGTTCGATTGATTGTAGTTCTCGTATATTTTCTCAATAGAAGTACACAGCGCGTCTAAAGTTTCTAAAACGCGATTTTGCCGGATGCAGAGTTTGAGAACGAGTTGAGAGGTGTTTGCCATGGTTTAAGTTTCGTTTCTGGTTTTCGCCCTTCAAGCTACAACCACTTCCTCATCCATACCCGGACTTGGTCATGGGAACCACTTCATGCAAAAAAATGAGTAATTTGTCCAGTGAGTTTTCGAACAGTGAATATAGGGTGAAAATCCTCCAACTCTATTAGAAGATTAGAAGGAATCGAGCAAGGTGAAGGCCTCAATCCGTTCAATCTCCAAAATCGCAAAATCCTCTCCATCCACGATCTTCAAAGTGCCGGTTTCGAGATCGACTTCGCTTAAAGTGCCGCGATAAGAAATATTAAAGGCAATAATTTCTACTTTTTTTCCAATGTAATCTTGAATGCGTGTGATGGATTGATCTTCAAACATATAAACAGCGTTTCTCGTTACAGGTTTTTTCTTGGTAATTAAGGCTTATAGTTCCATCCTGGAAGAAATTATTTTTAATGTCAAGAAAGAGACGAAGGCCGGCTAAGTATTGTCAATACTTGATCTGCTAAGCTTATTAAAAAAAATGCTAACGCAAAGCGTTAGAAGAAGAAGTTGACAATCCCCTCAGCAATCCGTAAAAAATAATTAGGGAGAAGTGTTAAGGTGTCACAGACAAAAGATTTCAATTTTTTAATGGATCAATCCGAAAAAAGATTATTTAAACGTTTAGAAGTTGGACTCGATGTTGAACTCATTGTCGAGGGCCAACCCGTTTCAGCGACCACTGAAAATATTAGTTGTGGTGGTCTTTTTCTAAAGGTTGATCCCACTAAAGTCACTCAAGACCACAATCTTGCGGTTGTCATTCATTTGCCCAATCGTGGCCGGCCCGTTGAGCTCACCGCCGAAATTTTACGTCGCGAACGTGAGGATCGCCAAGGAATTGCCCTACGATTCGAAGGGCTTTATAATGATAACATTTTAGCGATCGAACAGTTTATTAAGTCGACTCTTCATTAATCTTAAATCTCATTTCTAATTTTTAAGCTCCAGTCATCCGACCTAAGCCTCTAGTTTCCTCTTTAATCTGATAAAGATAATTGACAAGCCCTCTTGGCTCACATAATCAGAGGCCTCTTATGGATAACCCTTATTTGCCCATCTTATTTTTGCTTATCATTGCCTTGGGATTCTCGGGTGTTTTCATTGGTCTATCTGCGCTTTTGGGCCCACGTAAACCGACTGCCTCAAAACTCTCTCCTTATGAGTGCGGAGTTCCTACTTTAGGAGAGCCTCGCGACCGATTTTCTGTAAAATTTTTTTTAGTAGCGATTATCTTTATTCTTTTTGATGTCGAAGCAGTGTTTCTCTATCCTTGGGCCGTGCTTTTTCGGGAATTTAAGGCCTTGGGAAATGGCGCCTTTATTTTTTGGGAAATGATAGTTTTTCTTTTTATCCTGACGCTGGGTCTGGTGTATGTGTGGAAGCGCAAAGCGCTCGAATGGGAAAAGTAGATCACTTTCAAAAATTGTATCTGAGCAATTTTTGAAAGTGACTAAAATTCATTATGCCTTCAGTGGTCGAAAATAATTTTTTAACGACGAAACTCAACGAGCTTGTAGCTTGGGGCCGTAAGTATTCGATGTGGCCGATGCCATTTGGGACGGCGTGTTGCGCGATTGAATTCATGGGCGCGGTGGATTCGGTATTTGATATCTCTCGGTTTGGTGCAGAGCTCGTTCGCTTTTCTCCTCGTCAGGCCGATCTTCTTTTGGTTTTAGGAACTATTAATTACAAACAAGCCCCCATCCTTAAAAAAGTTTACGAACAAATGTGTGAGCCTAAGTGGGTTGTGGCGGTGGGCGCTTGTGCCACGTGTGGCGGTTTTTATGACAACTACAGTGTGCTTCAAGGAATCGATGAAATTATTCCAGTAGACGTCTATGTGCCGGGATGTCCGCCACGTCCTGAATCGATTTTACTTGCAGTCATTCGCTTGCAAGAAAAACTTTCTCGAGAAGCTCAAGGAAAGTCTCTTCCTATTCCAGCCCTTCCTAACCATGAAAAGGCGGGGAGTTAACATGGGAAAAGTCCTTACGCTTTTTCAAGAAAAGTTTGGATCCGCATTGTTAAGTGTGCACGAACATCACGGCGATGAAACGATTCAAGTGAGTCCTGAAAATCTATTCGAAGTTTTAAAATTTGCTAAAGAAAATTCAGCGACGCAGTTTGATTTATTACTGGATGTATGCGCAGTGGACTACTTGGGACAAACTCCCCGTTTCGAAGTGGTTTATCACCTCTATTCAACTCCTAAAAATCATCGGCTACGTATTAAGGTGCGAGTCCCTGAAGAAAATTGTCGGGTTCCCTCGTGTGTGAGTTTGTGGAAATCGGCCGATTGGTTTGAGCGAGAAACGTGGGACATGGTGGGAATTGTTTTTGAAGGGCATTCTTCCTTAAAACGCTTACTTCTTTTTGAAGGGTTTGAGGGCCACCCACTCCGCAAAGATTACCCGATTGCGAAACGACAAAAAATTCCGGAACCGCTTGAAAGATTATAAACTCATTTTTTCCCTCCTTATTTTCTAGAAGGGAGAAAAAAATAAAAAAATGACTTCTTCCAGTGATTTAAAAACTAAACCCATGTATCTGAATATTGGGCCCTCTCATCCCGCGATGCACGGCACTTTGCGCATTTTGGTGGAGCTTGATGGTGAAAATATTAAAAATGTTGAAGCCGAAATGGGCTACTTACACCGGGGTTTTGAAAAGCATTGCGAAGTAGGCACCTACACCCAAGTTATTCCTTATACCGATCGTCTCAATTATATCAGTCCACTCATGAATAATGTGGGCTACTGCATGGCCGTTGAAAAATTAATTGGTTGTGAAATTCCCGAACGCGCGCAAGTCATCCGCTTGATTATCTGTGAACTCTCCCGAATCGCCGATCACATGGTTTGCATCGGCACTAACGTGGTAGATTTAGGGGCCCTTACTAATTTTTGGTATTACTTCAATGCGCGCGAACACATCTATACCTTCATCGAAAAAATTTGCGGCGCGCGCCTTACCACAAATTATACGCGGATTGGTGGCCTGATGCGGGATTTTCATCCCGGCGCTCCAGAAGAATTGCGCCATATTATCCGCGAAGCCAAAAAGGCGACCAATGAGGTAAGGGGCCTACTCGAAAGAAATAAAATTTTTATGGACCGCACTTGCGGAATTGCGGCAATTAGTGGCGATGAAGCGGTGAATTATGGATTCACGGGCCCTTGCCTGCGGGCGGCGGGCGTAGCTTATGATATCCGCAAAGCCGAACCTTATTTAAATTATCAAGAATATGATTTTGATATCCCGGTTGGAGAAAGTGGAGATACCTACGATCGATTTTTGGTGCGGTTTGAAGAGATTAATCAATCCGCCCGCTTGATTGAACAAGCGCTTGAAAAATTAAAACCCGGTCCGATCATGACCAACGATCGACGCGTGGCCCTGCCTCCGAAGTCCGAAGTTTATACCAATATCGAAGCGTTGATGAATCATTTTAAGTTGATTTATGAGGGGGTGCGACCCCCACCGGGCGAAGTTTATTCGGCGACCGAAGCCGCGAATGGTGAATTAGGCTTTTATATTGTCAGTGATGGTTCCACAAATCCTTATCGTGTGAAATGTCGCGCCCCTTGCTTTCCACTTTTTGCGGCTTATCCGCGGTTGATTAAGGGAAGCATGTTGGCAGATGCGATTGCGGTGTTGGGATCGATCAATATTATTGCGGGGGAGCTCGATCGGTGATTTTTGGATTCCCTCTCCTTAGATAAGGAGAGGGCCAGGGTGAGGTCTGAAAAATTGCAGACCTCCCCTCAATCCCCTCCTTAACTAAGGAGGGGAGGTCAAGTTTATGAACATAGAATTTACACCCGAAAATAAAAAAGAATTTGAAGAGTTGCTTGGTCATTATCCCAACAAACGAGCAGCTCTATTGCCCACACTTTGGTTGGCGCAAAAGCAGTTTGGTTGGATTTCTCAAAAAGTCATGGAATATGTAGCGGCTTTGCTCGATTTGCCGCCCATGAAAGTCTATGAAGTCGTGACTTTCTATACGATGTTCAACCAAAAGCCTGTGGGGAAATACCATATTCAATTATGTCGGACCCTTTCTTGCGAGCTTTGCGGAAAAGGCGAAATTTTAAATCATCTCAAATCCAAGCTCAACATCAAGGTAGGACAAACCACAGGCGATGAACGCTTTACGTTGAGTGAAGTGGAGTGTTTAGGCTCGTGCGGAACCGCACCGATGATGCAGCTGAACGAAGAATATTACGAAAATTTGACGCCTCAAAAAGTGGATGAGATTTTGGATGGTTTGAAATGAATTTAAGATTTACGAAGTTTAAGATTGTAATTTGTTTGATTTTTTCCATCGTTGCCTTGAATGCGAATGCGCTGAGTTCGAAAGTAAAAAATTTCGATTTCTGGGGCTTTCAGGCGAAATTTCTGTTGGAAGGTAGGTTGGTTTCTAGTTCAAAGGCCGAAGCAGCGCTCGCAACACGCGGTTTGAAGGTGGCCAATAGTGGGCGGGGCGCGGTGATTGTGAATGTAGAAGGAAAAAAGTTTTTTTTGGAATTGATTAATTCGGAGACAGAAGGCTTTTTTTTTGTTTTTTAGGATCTTCCTGAAGATATTAAACAAATTCAAGAGCAGTCAAAAGGTTCCAATACTTTAGTCAGTGAAAAAACTTTAAGTAAAAAAGAGTGGGGAATCTTAAGCTCAAGTGATCCTTCGCTGGAGTTAGGAGTCACAACTCCGAACGATTTGGTAAAGGTTTTGGGAAAACCCGACCACACCGGACCTGATTATACCGAGGAAAATCAGCAGAAAAGGACGCGATGGGTTTGGGTTTTAAAGAGAGATTATGAGAAGGAAAAAAGTTGTTATGGGAAGATTGAGAAAAACTCGTCTTCAGCAGCAATGCAAATCGTTTTTAGCTTTGATACGGAAAATAAGCTGAGAAGAATTAGTTTTATCAACAGTATTTCAGGTGAGTGCTAATTGAAGTGATTGAACATGGAAAAAATCCTTACTGAAAATTGGAAATTAAAAGATTCGCATACCTTGAAAGTTTATGAGTCGACGGGTGGTTATCAAACCCTCTCAAAAATTTTTAAGATGAAGCCGGATGAAGTCATCGAAGAAGTGAAGAAATCCGGACTTCGTGGGCGTGGGGGTGCGGGTTTTCCAGCAGGCATGAAATGGGGTTTTATTCCCAAAGATAATTCCAAGCCGCATTATCTTTGTATTAATGCCGACGAATCCGAACCGGGTACTTTTAAAGATCGCTATATTCTCGAGCTTAACCCTCACCAAATGATTGAAGGGGCCATTGCCTGTGCCTATGCCATCGGTGCCAAAGTTATTTATTGTTATATCCGCGGCGAATTTGTTTTTCCTTATGAGCGTCTGCAGGCTGCAGTCAATGAAGCTTACGGTGCAGGTCTTCTCGGAAAAAATATTAAAGGCAGCGGAATCGAAATTGATTTTTTTGTGCATCGCGGGGCGGGAGCTTACATTTGTGGAGAAGAAACCGCACTTTTGGAATCACTTGAAGGCAAGCGCGGGTATCCACGCATTAAACCGCCTTTTCCGGCCATCATGGGTTTGTTTGGTTGCCCTACAGTCATTAATAATGTCGAAACCCTAGCGGCGGTGCCTTACATTATTCAAAATGGCGCAGAGGCTTACCGAAAATACGGCACCGAAAAAAGTCCGGGTACTAAATTATTTTCGGTTTCGGGCCACATTCAAAGGCCGGGAAATTACGAAGTGCCCTTAGGTTATCCCCTCAAAAAATTAATTTATGAAGATTGCGGTGGTATGCGCAACGGCAAAGCCTTAAAAGCAGTGATTCCCGGAGGCTCTTCCGTTCCGGTACTCACCGCCAAAGAAGCGGAAGAAGTGAACTTAGATTATGAGTCACTCGCTTCAAAAGGAAGTATGTTGGGATCGGGCGGCGTGATTGTGATGGATGAATCGGTTTGCATGGTCAAAAGTCTGCTCAACTTGGCGCATTTTTATGCGCATGAATCCTGCGGCCAGTGTTCTCCTTGCCGCGAAGGAACCGGTTGGTCGCGAAAAATTTTAGAGCGTTTTCACGAAGGGGAGGGCACTTTAAAAGATATCGATCAACTTTTAGAGATTGCCGACAACATGATGGGTAAAACGGTTTGCGTGCTCTCGGATGCCTTAGCCATGCCGATTCAAAGTCACATCAATAAATTTCGACACGAATTTGAAGAGCATGTGAAATTGAAAAAATGTCCGTTGGAACATTAATATGCCAAAATTAACAATTGATGGAAAAGAAATTACAGTAGAACCCGGCACCATGGTGATCGAAGCGGTGCGCCAGTTGGGCGCCGATGTGCCCCATTTTTGTTATCACCCGAAGCTCTCGATTTCGGGCAATTGCCGCATGTGTTTGGTCGAAGTCGACAAAATGCCTAAACCGCAGATTTCTTGCAATCTACCTTGTACAGAGGGGATGGTCGTCCACACCCAGTCCGAAAATGCGCGCAAGTGGCGCAAGAATGTTCTCGAATTTATTTTGGTGAATCATCCGATCGATTGTCCGGTTTGTGATCAAGCGGGCGAATGTAAACTTCAAAATTATTATCTTTCTGAATCAGTCAAGGGCTCTCACTTCGAAGAAGAAAAAGTGCATAAGCCGAAACGTGTGGAGCTGGGCCCTCAAGTGGTGCTCGATGATGAGCGTTGTATCATGTGTTCGCGCTGTGTGCGTTTTTGCGATGAGATTACTCACACCTCGGAGCTTGGTTTTATTCAGCGCGGCGATCATGTAGAGCTTCGTCCTTTTCCTGGTAAACAGTTAGATAACGCCTATTCCATTAATACCGTTGATATTTGTCCGGTCGGAGCGCTTACCAGCGAAGATTTTCGTTTTAAAAAACGTGTGTGGTTTTTAAAGTCCGCCGATTCAATTTGCACGGGCTGTGCGCGGGGTTGTAATACTAAATTGCAATGGGATAATGGAGTGGTTTACCGTTATCTTCCCCGTGAAAATGAAGCGGTGAATCAGTGCTGGCTCTGTGACGAAGGGCGCTTAAGCTATAAAGAAATTAATTCCGATAAAAGAGTGGTTTCGGCGATGCGACGCAATGAAGGCAAGTGGGATTTACTTCATTCCTCCACAATCGTGCGTGAAATTGCGGGGGCGATTCGAAAAATTGGGCCGGATCATGTCTTGGTGGTGGGGAATGCCCAGAGTTCCAACGAAAACAATTTTGCCTTGAAAAAATTCGCGGCGCAATTTTTCCCGAAAGCAACCTTAAGTTATTCCAAAAGAATTGTTCCAAATCCCACCGAAGATGAGTTGTTGCGAAAGGCCGATAAAAATCCGAATACCTTTGGTGTTTCGCGGCTCGGATTTTCAGAAGTTCCTAAAGATTTAGTCCCAGAAGTGGTTTTTATTTTGGGAGAACTTTCCGAGCAAGATTATCAAAAAGTATTTGCGCAAGAACCTGAGTTGGTAGTCGTTTTTGCCACGCATCAAAACTCTACGACAGAACGCGCAGATTATCTTCTTCCTATTACAATGTTCGCCGAAGAAGAGGGGAGTTTTACCAATTTTGAGGGGCGTGTTCAGAAGTTTGCAAAAGCATTAGCACCTCGAAGCCAAATGCAAGAGGCCTGGAAATGGCTGGGTGAGTTGGCGAAGGAGTTAGGACAAGATTTAAAAATTACTCATCCCGAACAACTTTTAAAAGAGGGATTTGGAATAAATTATAAAGAATTGGGTGCGGGAAAATTGCTGTAGGGGCTCTGCTCGCTGAGCCCTGGGGGCGCCCCTACAAAGTATTAGGCACGCATTTATTATGATATTGATATTGGCAAAAATTTTAATTCCTTTTCTGATTATCTTCAACATTTTGCCTGTGCTCATTTGGTTGGAGAGAAAAGGGGCGGCGTACATTCAAGATCGCCGCGGGCCGAACCGCGCTTCGATTTTTGGAGTCATTCGTTTGGGCGGGATGATCCATTCCCTCACCGACGTCATTAAACTTTTCATGAAAGAAGATATTATCCCTAGTCAGGTTAATCGATTTTTTTATTTTTTGGCACCGTTTACCGCCATGACAGTGGCTTGCATGACCTTTGCAGTACTTCCTTTTGGCGCGCCCATTGACTGGGACGGAAAAATGATTTCGCTTCAGGCGGCAGATCTCAATGCCGGACTCCTCTATATTTTAGCCATTAGCTCTTTAGGTGTTTTTGGTGTGATGTTGGCGGGGTGGAGTTCCAATAATAAATATTCTTTGTTGGGGGGGCTTCGTTCTTCAGCCCAAATGATTAGTTATGAAATTGTAATGTCGCTGGCGGTGATTAGTGTCTTGATGTTGGCTGGCTCTTTAGAACTTTCGCGAATTGTCGAAAATCAAAATACGACTTTCTGGACCTGGAATTTTTTCCGCCAACCCCTTGCGTGTTTAATGTTTATCGTGGCGATGTTTGCCGAAACGAATCGTCTCCCTTTTGACTTACCCGAAGGAGAATCCGAAATCGTGGCAGGTTATCATCTCGAATACAGCTCCATCAAATTCGCGCTCTTTTTCATGGCGGAATATGTAAATATGATTATTGCCTCGGCCCTTCTGGTTTCCCTATTTTTTGGCGGCTGGCAAATTCCCTTTTTAAGTACCGATTTTTTAAGAACTCATGCTCATGAAGCCCTTTTAGGGTTATGTGCTCTTTTAGCGTTGGTTCATATTGTCGCAGGTTTAGCGCTCATGCTACATGGCCGGAGTAATGTAAAAAATAAAAAATGGGGCGATCGGCGTGATTACGAACCTCTTATTTTAGGAAACGGAGCTTTGGTTGCAGGTTTGGGTCTTGCGGCTGCCTTTGTTTTTTTCTGGGGTTTTGATTTAGGGGCGAAGGGAAGTCAGATCGTTACGGCTGCACTGCAGGCGGGATGTTTTTTAACTAAAATTTTATTCTTCTGTTGGGTTTTTATTTGGGTGCGCTGGACGCTTCCGCGCTTTCGTTATGATCAACTCATGCGTTTGGGTTGGAAATACATGCTGCCCTTGGCCTTAGTAAACATTTTAGCCACAGGAATTGTACTACTGCTTATTTAATATGGAGCTCATTCTTTTTTACATCTTTGGGGGGCTTGCAGTTGCCACTGCTTTAGCGGTCGTTGCTTTCAAAAACCCAATCTCTTCGGCTTTTTCATTGATCGTTTGTTTTTTTGCGATGGCAGCGATCTATGCCATGCTCCAAGCCCACTTTTTGGCCGTCATCCAAATCTTAGTGTATGCGGGCGCCATTATGGTGCTGTTTATTTTTGTGATCATGCTTCTCAATTTGCAAGGAGAGGAGCTCAAAGAAAAAGGGTTTGGTTTAGGATTTAAATTTTTCGCGGCCTTTGTTTTGGGTGCAGTATTAGTTGCGATTGCTTTGGCTTTTGGTCAAATCCAGAGCAGTTTCGGTTCGGTTACGACTGCGTTTGGAAGTATTCAAGAAGTCGGCCGCTTAATGTTTACAAAGTATTGGTTTCCATTTGAATATGTTTCAGTGCTGTTACTTGTGGCCATTATCGGAGGAGTTTATCTCGCTAAGCGTGAGATTTGATTTTTATGATCACTCTCCATGAATGTTTATTACTCTCGACCCTTTTATTTGTGATTGGACTCGCCGGTGTGGTGATTCGCCGCAACGTTTTGGTAGTTTTTATGTCGATTGAACTCATGCTCAATGCCACCAACCTTTTATTTGTCGCTTTTTCGCGGGAGCAAGGTGTTTTAGATGGTCAGATTGCCGCTTTTTTTATTATTGCGGTCGCCGCGGCTGAAGCGGCGGTTGGGCTCGCTATCGTAATCGCTATTTTTAGAAATCGTGGGACCGTAAAGGTTGATGAACTCAATTTGATGAAGCATTAATATGACTTTATATCCTCTCTACTTAATTCCTCTCATGCCACTTGTTGGAGCTCTGCTCAATGGCACCCTTGCGTTGAAAGCTTCTTGCCAAAAACAAGCGCCCTGCGAAAAAACAGTCAGCGTCATTGGTGTTTTGTTTCCCTCTCTTGCATTTATTCTTACTTTAATCGCGGCTTGGCCTTTCTTATTTGGAGGTGTGGCCGAGCCCCGCGTAGAACCGCTTTTTACGTGGATATCGGCAGGCTCCTTTCATCTTGATTTTGCGCTCCACCTTGATCGCCTTTCTGTTCTCATGACTTTAATCGTCACGGGTGTTGGTTCTCTTATCCATTTATATTCTACTTCCTACATGCACGGCGATAAAGGTTTTGCGCGGTATTTTGCCTATATTAATCTTTTTCTTTTTGCGATGTTGCTCTTGGTTTTAGGGGATAATCTTTTAATTCTTTTTATCGGTTGGGAAGGCGTGGGGCTTTGCAGTTATTTGCTCATTGGTTTTTGGTTTGAAGATCCCGAAAAAGCCTCTGCGGGTAAAAAAGCATTTATTGTAAACCGAATCGGTGATTTTGGTTTTTTAGCCGCCTTATTTTTAATTGGATCCATCCTGCTTAAAAACTCGGATGCCGCGGCGGCCGGTATTTTCAGTTTTTCGACTTTAGAACAATATAAAGAAGTTCTCGCTCCTTGTGCTACCGCCATTACCTTGCTTTTATTTGTGGGTGCCATGGGTAAGTCGGCGCAAATTCCTCTTTATGTTTGGTTACCGGATGCAATGGCGGGCCCAACTCCCGTTTCTGCCTTAATTCATGCCGCAACGATGGTGACGGCCGGTGTTTATATGGTGGCACGTTTAAGTTTTCTCTACGATTTAGCACCTCTTAGCCGAGAAGTGGTGGCTACCGTGGGTGCGGCGACAGCTTTTTTTGCAGCCACGATTGGTTTGGCTCAGCGCGATATCAAAAAAGTTTTGGCTTACTCTACGGTTTCTCAATTGGGTTATATGTTTATTGGAGTGGGGATCGGTGCGAATTCCGCAGGAGTTTTTCATTTAATGACGCATGCTTTTTTTAAGGCCTGTTTATTTTTAGGCTCCGGTTCTGTCATTCACGCGCTGCACGGTGAACAAGATATTTTTAAAATGGGTGGATTGCGAAAATATTTGCCTGTAACGTTTTGGACTTTTTTGATTTCGACCATTGCGATTGCCGGAATTCCACCTCTCTCTGGATTTTTCAGTAAAGATGAGATTTTATGGCAGGCTTTTTCACGCGGGTACACCCTACAATGGATATTGGGTTTTGCCGCTGCCGGGATGACTGCCTTTTATATGTTTCGCCTGGTTTCTCTCACCTTTTTTGGAGAGAGCCGTGTCGATCATCACACCTTAGAACACCTTCATCATCCTTCGTGGGCCATGGATCTGCCTCTTTTAGTCTTAGCCTTTTTGGCCGCTGTGGCGGGAGTGCTGGGTGTTCCTCATGCGTTAGGCGGGCATAATCTGATTCATCATTGGTTAGAACTAGAAGGCGGGGTTCGAGAAGAGCTCCATAACGAAAGTCTTGAGAGAGTTTTGGCGGCAGTAAGCGTTCTCTGGGCTGGCTTTTGGGCCGCGGTCTCAGTGTATTTATTTACCCGAAAATGGGCAGCGGTGGGGCGTTTGGTCGAAAAATGTAAACTGCTTTATCGATTAGTTTTTAATAAATATTATATTGATGAAATTTATGAATTTTTAGTGGTGAAGCCCCTTTATCATTTTTCCAGAACGTTTTTATGGAAAGGGATAGATGCCGGAGTTATTGACGGTATTTTGGTCAATGGGAGTGCGCGAACAGCAAAATTATTGGGAGATTTAGGTGCGAAATTCCAAAGTGGAATCGTCAATACCTATGCCCTGTATTTTGTAGCAGGGCTTGCTGCTTTCTTATGGTGGATTTTAAAGTAAAAAATTTAGTGAATTGAAACAATGAATCAACATCTTCTTTCCATCGTCATCTTTTTACCTCTCGCAGCCGCTCTATTGCTGGTCGTTCTGCCAAGCTCTGCGAGGCGTCTTTTACAGGGCGTAAGCCTTTTAGCGAGTTTGGCGACTTTTTTCATTTCGCTTAAACTCTATTGTCAATTTAGCCCCGGCCAAGGTTTTTCTTTTCAAGAAGTCATCCCTTGGATTCAAAGTTGGAATGTTTACTATCGAATTGGGATTGATGGGGTGAGTCTGCTCCTGATTTTACTCACCACTTTTACCATGCCTTTGGTAGTTTTGTTTTCAACCAGTTCCATCCAAAAGCGCGAAAAAGAATATTATATCTTTCTACTCTTGCTTGAAACCGCCATGCTGGGCACCTTTGCTGCCTTAGATCTTTTCTTATTTTATGTATTTTGGGAAGCCATGCTCATCCCCATGTATTTTTTAATCGGAGTTTGGGGTGGCGAGCGTCGCATTTATGCAGCCCTGAAATTTTTTATTTATACCATGGTGGGCTCGGTTTTGATGCTGGCAGCCATTATCTACCTGTATTTCCAAGCGGGGAAATCCTTTGACTATACCCAATGGCTTCAACTTTCGCTTCCGTCCTCCGTGCAGCTCTTGCTTTTTGCGGCATTTGCTCTTTCTTTCGCGATTAAAGTTCCCATGTTTCCACTCCATACTTGGTTACCGGATGCTCACGTCGAAGCTCCTACTGCAGGATCAGTCATTCTTGCAGGGATTTTGTTAAAGATGGGCACCTACGGCTTTATGCGTTTTGCGATGCCGATTTTTCCGGCAGCCGTACTGGAAGCCGCTCCGTTTATCGCTCTTTTTGCTGTGATTGGGATTGTCTACGGCGCTTTAGTCAGTATGGTTCAGCCTGATATCAAAAAGTTGATTGCGTATTCTTCGGTTTCTCACTTAGGTTTTGTGATGTTGGGTTTGATGGCACTTACCCCTCAATCCGTCGAAGGCGCGGTTTACCAAATGCTCAACCACGGAATCTCAACCGGAGCATTATTCCTATTGGTCGGAATGATTTACGATCGCCGTCACACGCGTTTGATTTCCGAATATGGTGGAATCGCTAAGGTCATGCCCGTTTACACAACTTTATTTTTGATTGTTACTTTTTCATCAATCGCACTCCCAGGTACCAATGGATTTATCGGAGAGTTTTTAATTCTTTTAGGTTCCTTTCAAACCTATCCGGTTCTTACAGTGATCGGTGCATCCGCCGTTATCTTGGGCGCCGTTTATATGCTTTGGATGGTTCAACGTGTCTTTTTCGGTGCCCTAAAAAATCCTAAGAATGAAAATCTGAAAGATTTAAATTTGCGAGAATTACTCGTTCTTCTACCTTTAATTGTTTTGATTTTTTGGATGGGAATTTTTCCGAAACCTTTTTTAAATAAAATGGAAAATTCAGTTGGTTCTTTTATTGAAGAAGTAAAACGAATTCGTTGAAGGATATCATGAATGTGAATTGGCACATGTTTGCGCTGGCGACTCAACCGATCTTGATTCTCTTGGTCGCGGCTTTTGTTATTTTGGCTTTAGGCCTTTTTGTTAGAGGCCCCTTAGGCAGAAAATTCCTTTTTATTTTAAGTTGTTTTAGTTTGATGATGGCGGGCTTTCGTTCTTTTGATCTTTGGAACTGGCATTTAGTCAGCACCATTGATTTGTTGAACGTCGATCCGTTTGCCTATTTTCTCTATCTTCTTTTGAGTGTGATTGGTTTGGTGAGTTTGATCTCCCTTCATCAAACATTTGAAAAACAAGGTGTCAACCAGCCGGAATCTTATAGCCTCTTTCTCTTTGCGGTCTCGGCGATGATGCTCATGGTTTCAACTACTCATCTTTTGCTTTTCTTTTTAGCACTCGAAGTCATGAGTTTGTCGGTTTATATTTTGGTCGGGTTTAAACGCGAAGATCCTTTAGGAAACGAAGCTGCGTTAAAATATTTTATTTTAGGGGCGATGGTTGCCGGTATTTTTCTCTACGGCTTGGCTCTTTTTTATGGAGCAACGGGAAGTTTTGATTTAACCCAGGTCGCCAATGGTTTAACTTCTCCAGAAAAAACCCTTTATTTACAGTTTGGGATTTTGTTTATCCTCATTGCTTTTGCATTTAAAGTGGGGGCCGTGCCTTTTCATTTTTGGACCCCCGATGTTTATGAAGGGGCTCCTGTAGCCATTACAGGATGGATGTCAACGGCAGTCAAAGTTGCAGCTTTTGGTGCTTTGATCCGTAGTTTACTTGCACTCACCAGTATCAAGGTCTTTCCCTTTCAAGATCTCTTAGAATTCTTAAGTATTGCTACCATGGTGGTAGGAAATTTGATTGCCCTTCGTCAAACAAACCTCAAACGCATGCTCGCTTATTCTTCTATAGCCCATGCCGGCTATATTTTGGTGGGTGTTTGTGCTCTCTATCAAGGGGGAAGTTTTCACGAAAATTTATTGGGTGCGCCTCTTTTTTACCTTTTAGGATATTCCTTCATGACTTTAGGGGCTTTTACCGTAGCTGCGGTTATTGCGGGCTCCAAAAATGAAAATGCCGATTTAAGTTATTATGCAGGCCTTTCGAAGAATCACCCTGCGCTAGCAGCCTTGATGGCCCTTTTTATGGTGAGTTTAACAGGGATCCCTCCTACAGTGGGTTTTGCAGGAAAATTTTTTCTGTTTCAGGGGGCGGTTGATCAGCATTTATATACTTTGGTGATTGTGGGTGTTTTGATGAGCGCGGTATCTGCATACTATTATTTGCGAGTGATTGTGGTGATGTATTTTCAAGAAGAAAGCTCTCAATCCGTCCAGCCTTCTTTATCCCTCGCTTTAGCGGTGGTCTTGCTTGTTTGCATGCTAGGAACGATTTATTTCGGGCTTACCCCCACACGCTATCTGCAACTTGCTTCTCTCTCGACCCTTTTGCCGGCGCCCCCTCCTTTTTTCGTGCCTTAGGAATTTTTCTCCTTTTCTTGACCCCATGCTCTAGATCGCGTTACTATAGAAATCCCTAATTTTAAGGGTTTTTTAACAAGTCGAGTCGCCTATGCTCAAAAATTTAGATGATTATTTAATGAATAGTCTAGAGCGCCAACAATTAATGGGCGCTTGGGGTTTTAATGCGAACATGAATTTCGCACGGATGAGTTCGGAAGAAACGAATGTTTGGTTTTTTGAGCAGGTTTTTAATTTTCTGAGGTCTTTTTTTGGCTTGGTCAGCCCCGATAACATAGAAGTAATTACCTATAATGCCACCCAACATATTCAAAAACAAAATCTACAACAGCAGAGTTTTTTAGATGAACTCATGCTGATTATGAAAAATCTCACCGAACCGATTTGGTGTTTGAGGCTTAATTTAAATATCGTTGGATTTTTACGCACAAAAAATATTCCCGATTCGCCAGTACGAATTCAAATTCAAGAGCCATGTACCTTTTTGATTTGGGGTGGCCCCGATGAAACAGGGTTCCAGTCCTTTTCTATTACTTACTCTTTATTTTCGACCACTGTTCTAGAAGGTGAAGATCAACAGCTTTGGTCGATTAATCAACCCATTCTCGAAAAAACCCTTCGAAAGTGGGAAGATCAAACCGGTCACATTATCGACGTGGTTGAATCTAACAATGATTTACCTGTTTTCCGCCATGGCTTCCAAGAGCCTGTTAAAGCGGTTAAGCCGCCAGTTCCTAGCTTTTAATTTCTTATATTAGTAAGAAGGAATTTGTGGATCCTATCAAAAACAACCGCATTTTTAATGCTCCAACCGATCAACGTTGTGCTCAGCAAGGTCCCAGTGTATCGATTCGTCCTCGTATTTTAAATGGTGTTCAAAAGAGATATTTAATTATCAATACACCCTTGAATTTTCCTTACCGCTCGAATGCTCTTCCGGAATCCAGCCATGCGGCTCTGGATATCTTAGTGGGGTATTTGCAACGGCACCCCGAAGTCTATCGTATACAAATTCAGGGTTTTGCAGGAGATTTTTCTGATGCTACTACCAATCTCAGTTTGTCCCGTGAGCGTGCAGAGGCGGTACGAAATTATTTGGTAGGAAGAGGGCTGAGTGCGAGTCGTTTTACAGTACGTGGGTACGGAGACTTACCCCTGCCGCCTGTAGACTGGCATATTGGCTTCATGATTACAGGAGAGACTCCCACCCCACGGTAAATTAGGAAGTTTTATTCAAATCAATTCTTGGAAAAAGTGGGGCTGCCTCACCCAAGGAATGGGGAGAGGGCATCGTCGCCCAAGATTCGCCTTCTGCAAAAGAGGAATAGGGCTTTAAGTTGAGCTGTTGAAAGATACGCTCGCTGGTTTTAGGCATAAAAGGATTGATCCAAAGCGCCACAATTCTCAAGCAGTTCACCAAATTATGGAGCACCTCTTTTAAGCGAGAATCTTGGTTATTCTTTTTCAAAGTCCAAGGCGCAGAACTATCGATATATTTGTCGCAAACGCCCATGAGTTCCCACACGGCACTCAAAGCTTGATGATAGTCCAGATCCCCATTTTTATAATTTAAAGCTTGATGATAGCGTCGTTTAGAATTTTCGTAGGTTGTTTTCAAAACCTCATCGTCAGCAGAACTTTCTCCTTTTTCGATTTTGCCTTCAAAATATTTTTTCGCCATCCCTAAGGTTCGGCTTAAGAGATTGCCAAGGTCATTGGCTAAATCACTGTTGTAGCGGGTGATGAAATCATCCCAAGTGAAGTTTCCATCCGATCCAAAACTTGAACCTCGCAAAAGATAATAACGCAATACATCTGCATCAAATTGATGAATTACATCCAATGGAGTCACCACATTGCCTAAAGTTTTGCTCATTTTTTCACCCTTTAGGTAGACAAAACCATGGCCAAAAACTGTTTCGGGCAAAGCCAAGCCAGCACTCATCAGCATGGCAGGCCAAATGACGCAATGAAAACGGGTGATATCTTTGCCAATTATGTGGACTTGTGCGGGCCACCATTTTTTAAATTTTTCTTCATCCGATCCATAGCCCACAGCGGTCAGATAGTTAATAAGTGCGTCAAACCAAACATAGATGACATGTTTTGGATTTTTAGGAACCGGAATCCCCCAAGTAAAAGTAGATCTAGAAATGGAGATATCTTGAAGCCCCTCTTTTTTAAGTAAACTCAAAATCTCATTCCGTCGAATAACGGGCAAAATAAAATTAGGGTGAGATTCGATATGTTGTATGAGTTTGTCGCGATATTGCGAAAGTTTGAAAAAGAAATTTTTCTCTTTTAACCATTTTGGCTTTTGTTTGTGGTTTGGGCAAAGGCCATCTACCAAATCTTTTTCAGTTTGATATGCCTCGCAAGATTCGCAATACCAACCTTCGTATTCTCCTTCGTAAATATCGCCTTTTGCATAAACTGTTTCGAAGAATTTTTTGGCGCTTTCATGATGGCGCGGTTCACTCGTTTGAATGAAATCGTCATTACTAATGGAGAGTTTTTTCCAAATTTCTGTAAATTTCTCCCGCATTTGATCACAGTAAATTTTAGGTTCTAATCCTGCCATGATAGCCGATTTTTGAACGTTGGCAGAATGTTCATCGTTTCCCATTTGAAAATGAACTTCAAAACCCGCAAGGCGCATATAACGAGCCAAAGCATCCGCACCGATTTTCTCGTAGGCCGTGCCAATATGGGGTAGGGAATTCACGTAATCAATCGCGGTAGTGATGTAGAATTTTTGAGTCATATTTTTTACAAAATTACAAACATAAGCCCAGAAACAAGTTTTCTAAGGTTAACAGGGCGTTGGCGTGAAGATCAAGCTTTTGTAGTGCTTGAGAAATAGAGTTAAATTTTCCGAGTTCGGAGAGAGTTGGAGTTTTTCTAAGTCTTTCATGCCATTGTTTTAAAAGAATTTCTAAAATCTTTTTTCGAAGTTTTTCTTCGGATGCAAGTTCTTCAGCCACTTCAAATAATTTGATTATATCTTTTGGTTGGGCATCGAGTGCAGGCAATAAAGTGTTATTCACCCAGGTTTGAGCTTGCTCTTCTTCTTGATCTTCCTCTTTCTCAAGTTGTTTTCTTTCTTCTTCTGTTAAAGGTGGAAAAAATATTTTTTGGCAACGAGAAAGGATGGTTTTTAATAATTTATAAGGAGAGGAGCTTAAAAGAATAAAAAAAGTATTCGCAGGAGGCTCTTCAAGGGTTTTGAGCAAAGCATTTGCGGCAGCTAGATTGAGTAACTCGACTTCTTCGAAGACAATAACTTTAAAAGCAGATTCCAGAGGCTTTAATGAGAGATTCTCTTTGAGTCCACGAATTGCATCGATTTTTATGGTCCCTTTTTCTGGTTTTACGAAAAAAACATCAGGGTGTAGTTCTTTCTCGATCCGATTACAATTTTTACAGTTCTGGCAAGGTTTCTCTTGTTCGAGACAGAATAACCACTGCACCCAATGTTGAGTAAAGAGTTGTTTGCCATTTCCTTTAGGCCCCGTGAATAAAAGGGCATGTGGCATTTTTGAATTTTCAAAAAGGTTTTTTAAATATTGAAAGTTTTTTGAGTGAATAGAAGCTCGCATAACAAATTTATAGAGATCGCTGTAATCTCTTTTCTATTAGATTCCAAACAGTCTTTTCAATAAGGGATGGGGAAAGCGTGGCATCGATAATAAATACGCGCTCCGGCTCTTCTTGAGCAATTTTAAGATAACGATTTCGAACGCGTTGATGAAAATCAATTGTTTCTTGCTCGAAACGATCTTGAGTAGAGGCCGACACTTCTTCTCTTTTCTTGGCCCGAGATAGTCCTACTTCAACCGGACAATCAAATAATAAGGTAAGGTCGGGTTTAATCCCTTGAGAAGAAAAGTCATTTAAAGTTTTAATCCACGCTTTGGGTAATTGTCGGCCCCCTTCTTGGTAAGCTATTGTGGCATCTATAAAACGATCACAAAGCACAATTTTTTTAGCATGAAGTGCAGGAGCAATGATCTCAGCGCAATGTTGAGCTCGACTTGCTGAATACAAAAGAAGCTCACAGAGAGGCACCATTTTTTTGTGGGCTGCATCCAATACAATATTTCGAATTTTATCACCGATGGGAGTGCCACCAGGTTCTCGTGTTAAGAGGGTAGGATGACCGCTTTGCTCTAATCTTTGATGTAGGGTAAGGATTTGCGTGCTTTTTCCTGAGCCTTCTATTCCTTCAAATGTAATAAAAAATGTCATAATTCAATTTACGAAACCTAAGGTGATTTCGTTTTTTAAATTTCTTGCGTAGAGTAGCAGGCAAGTCAAGAAACAAAAAAGCCCCTGCAGAACAGGGGCTTTTTTGAAGAAGAGGAATTGAAAAACTAGTAATTTATATTTCGAACCTAGTAGTTGTATGAGAATTCCATTGCTACACCATGGGACCAAGCGGTACCGACATCAGGAGCATCCCGAGCTGCGAAAATAACGGGGTTATATTCGAACTTTAACTTTGCTCCATCAGTGATTTGATAACCAAATCCAATGGCAATATCATAGATATTTTGGCTAAGTAAGCCTTCGGTAATGGGATTGATTGCACCTGTATAAAAGCCAGTTCTGTCTTGCATCCAACCAAACCGACCAAAGATTCTCCAGGCATCATCGTAATCATAGTTCACCACCATAAATGCCGCTAAAGCTTTATCATTCGGGCCGGTTAAAGCGTTGTCTTGACGGAAAGTGAACTCTCCCGCGAAGAGCAGCTTATGAGTGAATTTAACTGCCCAATCTGCATCGATGATATTTGTTAAGTGCTTATCACAACCGGTGGTGCCTCCATTGCATCCATAACGTTCAGGGCCGCCGGCATACGAAATTCCAAATGTACTGCGTTGATCCGTAGGACCCCAATTAAACCCTAGGCGTGTTCCATAAGAAGGAATAGCGCTATAGGCACCATTTACAAGTCCACCTGGGTTAGCACCTGCACCATTACCAAATGCAACCGAGTCCGCTAAACTGTTAATTGCATAAACATGCCAATCCACCAAATCACTGAAAGAATAGTAGAATTTCACGCCTGTCACATTAGTGGGTGTGAGATAGTTATAGTTTTCAGAAAAAGAAATGGTCGGGTTATCGCCACGATCCACCACGTAATATCCAATGGGGGCATTGAAACGTCCGATCATGGTTTCAACACCGTTTCCTAAAGGAATGTTTGCCGTGACATATCCTTGCTCGAGTTCGAAGTTCGAAAGTGCAGGACCAAAAGGTGCCGCAGTATTTGTGTTACGACCCGATCCAGAAAGTTGTCGTCCAAAATCAAGATCTGCACGAATGCGGATGTTTTGGCCAAAGGATTTATTAATATCGAGTTCAACTTGATCGACATAGAAATCAAAACTGTCATGGTATGGAGAAGTAGATCCTCTAAACCACCCCAATTGACCCCCTGCAAAATCACCGACCGAATTTTTACCATCATGCTGCCAACCGCTGACCACATCAATGTTTCCAGAAAGCTCGATTCCACCTGCTTTCGAGTCAGCTGCCCACAAACTGGGAGAAGCCAACGAACACACCAGTGTCAGGGCTATAAGTGTTTTTTTCATGTTTGCTCCTTATAAAAAAATTCGAATTTGAAACTGTACTAATAAACATAAAGCAAATTAAATGCCAAATGAATTTGTGATAAAGTAATTGAAAATTAAGTGATTATTGAATGAGTAAAAATAGAAAAAAAATTCTTCTGTCTACTTTTTAGTCAGATGCTTTGAATCGAAGCAAAATTTTTTGTGATACTAGAATAGAATTTATTATTACAGAGAAGTGTTGAGATTTCGGATCTTGATGAAGTTGGAATGAAAGAGCGCGTGGCGTTCCATTTTATTCCTGAGGGCCAAAAGGTGGTCCCTTCTTAAGGTAGTTCAAAAAAAATCGAGCAACATGAGCTCAAATTATAAATTTCATAAAGTTGAAAATAAAAAACCCTCTCTCCGTAAGGAGAGAGGGTTTGAGTTACAAGATCTAAATTAAGCTTAGAAGTTGTAGGCGAATTCCAACGCAAAAGCGTTGTTCATGCTGCCATGGTAACCAATTGCTGTGGTGGTGGTGACAGGAATGTTCGCATTTTTCTCGAAGTCAATGCGGTATTCCATTTTCAACTTCGCACCGTCAGTAATTTGGTAAGAAGCGCCAATCGATGCATCCATGATTTGTTGATCGACGTTGGTCAAGTTTCCTTGAATGTCATGGAGGTAATCGAAGCGTCCATATACTCCCCAGGTTTCATTGGGGTTGTAAGCTAAGGTTAATTGTCCGGCCAAAGCTTTACAATTTTTGGTGATGTTGTTTAAGTAATTTGCGGGGGCGTTTGCAGGGCAAGCTCCACCACGGTTATCTTGACGATAGATCGCTTCACCAGCGATGATGAAATTCTCAGTCACGTGCAGAGAGAAATCTAAGTCTGCGATGTGAGTGAGGTGTCTCATTGCATTTACAGGGGTAGAGAAAGCGGGATTTCTTGCAATGCCTTCTGGTCCACCAGCATAAGAAAGACCAATGACGTTTTCTTTGCCTTTTTGACCCCAGGTAAATCCAAAGCGTGTTCCATAAGAAGGAACAGGAGTATCAGTGGTTCCACCGACAGGTCCGATGATCGAGCCAAGGTTATCTTGAAGGCTGTTGATCACATAAATATGCCAATCAAAGAGATCGTTGAAGGCATAGTAGAGTTTCGCACCAGTACTGTTGTGGGGACGAACGAAGCGATAGATGTTGGTGTAAGAAAGAGCGATGTTTTCTGCTCTGTCTACAGATTCCAAACCGATCGGTGTATTGAATCGTCCAATCAAGAATTCAAGACCATTTCCCACAGGGATGTTTGCAGTGACATAACCTTGTTCAAGCTGGAAGTTAGTGTCTGCAGTGGTGGTGAGTCCTGAACCTGATAATGCACGACCGAAGTCAAGGTCTGCACGAATTCGGATATTTTCTCCGAAGGTTTTGTTGATATCTAACT
>CAYWGE010000004.1:0-28330 GCA_964457215.1 uncultured Pseudomonadota bacterium | reverse complement strand
ATTGGTACCACCAAAGTTGCCGCGATTGTGGGCGAAATGACCGATGATGGTATTGATATTATCGGAATTGGCTCTCATCCTTCCCGAGGACTGCGAAAAGGCGTGGTGATTAATATCGAATCGACCGTCGAATCGATCAAAAAAGCAATTTCAGAAGCCGAGCTTATGGCCGGTTGCGATATTACGTCAGTATATGCGGGGATTGCGGGGGGACATATTAAAGGAATTAATAGCCACGGAATTGTGGCGATTAAAGATAAAGAAGTGCGAGATGCCGATGTGATTCGTGTAATTGATGCAGCCCAGGCTGTGGCGATTCCTCTGGATCGTGAAGTGATCCACGTGATTCCACAAGAATATGTAGTAGATGGGCAAGATGGAATTAAAGAACCTATTGGTATGTCGGGTGTGCGCTTAGAAGCCAAAGTTCATATTGTCACAGCGGCGGTTACCAGTGCTCAGAATATTGTAAAATGCGCTAATCGTTGTGGTTTGAATGTGAATGATATTATCCTTCAACCCTTAGCCTCGGGCGAGTCCATTCTCACCAACGAAGAAAAAGAATTAGGCGTGGCTTTAGTCGATGTCGGCGGTGGAACCAGCGATCTGGTGATTTACTCAGAAGGCGCCATTGTTCATACCTCCGTTATTACTATTGGTGGAAACCATGTCACCAACGACGTGGCAGTGGGCTTAAGAACACCGGCTGCAGAAGCGGAGCGCATTAAACAAAAGTATGGTTGTGCCTTATCTTCGATGGTTCAAAAAGATGAAACCATTGAAGTGCCTAGTGTGGGGGGGCGCAAACCTCGCGTGCTTTCTCGTCAAATTTTAGCCGAAATTATCGAACCCCGCGTCGAAGAAATTTTTACTCTTGTGCAGCAAGAAATTTTGAAGTCAGGATACGAAGATCGCATTTCATCCGGCATTGTCTTAACCGGTGGAAGCGTGATTTTAGAAGGCATGCCTGAGTTGGCTGAGCAAGTGTTTAATATGCCCGTACGCCGCGGTGCGCCGCGCGGAATCGGCGGTTTAGTCGATGTGGTAAAAAGCCCGATGTATGCGACGGGTGTTGGGCTTGTGATCTGGGGATCTAAAACACATGCCCAGAGTCGGTTCAAAGTGAGAGAAGCAAATATCTATGCGAAAGTGAAAGACCGAATGAAAGAGTGGTTCGGAGAAATATTTTAAAGGCAGTTCAAGGGCAGTTCTCAGTTACTAGTTGCTAGTTACCAGTTGTGGTACTTTTTGTTGGAGTGCTCATCTGATAACTGACAACTAGTAACTGGTAATTGATTTTCAATGTTCGAATTCGAAGAAGATTTAGCTCAAAACGCAAAAATTAAAGTCGTGGGGATTGGCGGGGGCGGATCCAATGCCGTCAACACCATGATTCGTTCGAAGCTCGATGGCGTCGAGTTTATTGCGGCAAATACCGATGTCCAGGCTTTAAAGTCTCATCAAGCGCCTATCAAAGTTCAGATTGGGCGAGATTTAACAAAAGGTTTAGGGGCCGGTGCAAACCCTGATGTCGGTCGGGGTGCGGCCATGGAAGATCAACACGCGATTGCCGAAGTTCTTTCAGGATCTGACATGGTTTTCATCACGGCAGGAATGGGTGGAGGCACCGGAACGGGTGCTGCGCCCGTGATCGCAAAAGTTGCGAAAGAGTTAGGGGCCTTGACGGTAGGAGTTGTCACCAAGCCGTTTTCTTTCGAAGGAAAAAAGAGAGCCAGGCAAGCCGAGTTGGGAATTGAAGCGCTCAAAGAAAATGTCGATACCTTGATTGTGATTCCCAATGAAAAACTTTTGCAAGTGGCCGGTAAAGATACCCCGATGATCGACACTTTTAAAATGGCCGATGAGATTTTACTACAAGCTGTAAAAGGTATCTCCGATTTGATTACTATCCCAGGTTTGATCAATTTAGATTTCGCCGATGTGAAAACCATTATGGGCGAAATGGGAATGGCCCTTATGGGAACGGGCACGGGCACCGGAGAAAATCGGGCAATCGAAGCGGCTCAAAAAGCGATTTCTTCTCCTTTATTAGAAAATGTTTCGATTAATGGCGCGACCGGCATCATTATTAATATCACGGGGCCTTCAAACATGACTCTTTTTGAAGTGAATGAGGCCTCAAAATTAGTTCAGCAAGAAGCCCACGAAGATGCCAATATTATCTTCGGAGCAGTCATTGACGATAAAATTAAAGAAGATATCCGGGTAACGGTCATTGCGACTGGATTTTCAAAAGGCGTGAAAAAGAATGTATTTGCTCCCGCGACTTCTCTTCCTAAATATAAAAATATGCCCGCAGTTTATTCGGGAACAACCAATACTTTGAATACCGCCCCTACTGCTTCGGCTCCTGTTTCTGCTCCTGCCCCGGCTTCGAATTCAACTCCGGCGAGTCCCATGCCTACGAATTCTTATAAACCTTCTTTTAGTATGGGATCCCAAGGGGGAGAGGGGGTAGAAGTGTCTTCTTCTCTACCCAATATGAGACCCATGGGCGCTTCAACGCTTGGAAATTCTGCCATGCCCAGTCAGGATGAGTTTGAGTTTGCCACGGAGAAAAAAGAAAAAACCTACAGCGACATTAAAAAACTAGTGGCAGAAATCGGCATGATTGAGGGGGATCAGGATGAATACGATGTCCCTACCTTCTTAAGAAAACATGCGGATTGATGGATCCCTCCCTCCTTACAAAGGAGGGAGTTGGAGGGAGGTCTTTCATTGGAAGACCTCTCCCTATCCCTCTCTTCTATTAGACCTTATGAAATTATTTTCTCTCTTTTTATTATTATTTTTCTCTTTTATTCCGATCCTCTCCGCTCAAACCAATCCCATGGGTTTTAAAACTCCTTCCGGAAACATTACCTGTGTACAATGGAAAGAAGGTTCCGGAATTCGCTGCGATTTAGCAACTATTGAAAAATCAAGTATCCCAAAGCCCAAAGATTGTTACCAAGTGTGGGGACAGGCCTATGCTCTAGAGCCTACAGACAGAGGGCGAGCAGGTTGCGTGGGGGATAGCATTGCCTCGGCGGTTGAAGTTTCCACTCTTCCCTATGGCCAAACCTGGCAAAAAGATGGTTTTACCTGCGTGGCCGATGAAACTCAGCTTCGTTGCACAAATGCCGAAGGGCATGGCTTTAGTTTGTCAAAAAAGAAGCAAAGTTTGTTTTAGTCCTTCTATACATTCCTATAAACTCTCTTGCCTTCAGATTGTGATTTGTTAGGATGGCCTTATCTATGGCCGCACGGGAACGTTCAAAGAAAAAATCTAAAAATATTGAAAGCCCTTTCGCACATTTAGGCGAAATCTTAGGGATTGTATTTTTAGCTTTAGCGAGCTTTTTTACCTTGGCCCTTTTTTCTTATTCCGCTGCCGATCCTTCCTTCGATTCTCTTCAAACCGTTGAGACTGTCCATAACATGGGTGGAATTATTGGAGCTTATACGGCCGATAGCATGTTGCGGTTGCTGGGAGGCGGCGCTTATGTAGTATTAGGTGTTTTGTTTATTGTTGGCGTCTCTTCTTTTCTTGAAACCCGCCCTCCTGTGCGTTGGATCCATCTAATCCTTTTAGTTTTTTTTCTCGTGATGGCTTCTGTGCTGTTGCAACTGCGTTGGGAAACATTTCATTATGCGGGCAAAGAGATGAATGCCGGGGGGTGGATAGGAGGCCTGATCGCTCAACCTCTTCGGTATTATTTAAATCCAGTGGGCGCTTACCTTGTGGTGATTTCTTTGGGCCTACTGACGTTTGTATGGGGCACGGGTGTTTCGATTGCGCGGATTGCAGTTTTCTTAAAGCGATTTTTTGTGGCGTGTTTACTCAAAGTCAATTCTTGGATTACCATTTATTCCGCACGCTTCAAGATTGCGCGCGAGCAACATCGATTAGCCCAAGAAGCAGCGCGTAAGGCGCGCGAAGCAGAGCTTGCCCGTAAAAAATCCCAGCCCGTCAAAATCAATATGCCGAAGGCTCCAGTTTCGGAGAATATTCCCGAGCAAGTTCTCAAAGTTTTACCAAAGGAGAAAATTGAAGAGCCCAAAGAATTTAAAAAGACCGAAGAAGGGGAACCCAAAGTTTTTGCGCGCCAAGATTTAGGGCGTGAGACCAAAAAAATGGAAGATCAACTCTCTTTCACTCAAATGATGAAGGGTTTTGTTTTACCTCTCTTGAACCTGCTCGATATCCCCGAAAAACCACCGGTTGTGATTGATGAAGATTCCCTGAAGATGAATTCGCGCATACTCGAGAAGAAATTGTTGGATTACGGTGTCGAAGGCCGCGTTACCGAAATTCATCCTGGTCCCGTTGTGACCATGTATGAATTTGAACCCGCCGCGGGTGTAAAGGTTTCGCGCATTGTGAATCTTGAAGATGATCTTTCTCTTTCAATGGGCGGTCGTTCGGTTCGTATTGTTTCTCACTTACAAGGAAAGGCTGCTGTTGGAATCGAAATCCCCAATCACAACCGAGAAACGGTTTATTTAAAAGAATTAATGGCCGATGCGAAATTTCAAAAGGCAGATTCCAAACTCACGTTAGCCTTAGGAAAAGATATTGAAGGATTGCCCTTTATTGCTGATCTTCAAAAAATGCCGCATCTTCTCGTAGCCGGTGCCACCGGAACCGGAAAATCTGTGGGTCTGAACGCGATGATTCTCTCGATGCTCTACCGCGCAACCCCCGAAGAAGTGCGTTTCATCTTTGTTGATCCTAAAATGCTGGAGCTTTCGATTTATCAAGGAATTCCCCACCTCCTGCTTCCGGTTGTGACAGAACCAAAGAAAGCCGCAACTTCACTGCGTTGGGCCGTAGCGGAAATGGAGAGACGCTATAAATTGCTTTCCGATGCGCAGGTGCGAAATATCGCGGGCTATAATAAAAAAATTGAAAAGGGATTACTCAAAGATCAAGTCATTCCCCCGCCCGATGGAAGTGATGCCGATCCACTACGTCATGATCAAAAACTTCCCTTCATCGTCATCATCATCGACGAATTGGCCGATTTAATGATCGTCGCGGGTCGTGAGGTTGAAGAATATATTACGCGTTTGGCCCAGATGGCCCGGGCCGCTGGTATTCATTTGATCTTAGCCACTCAGCGCCCGTCCGTCGACGTTATTACGGGTATCATTAAGGCAAACTTTCCTGCACGTGTCTCGTTTAAAGTTTCTTCGACCCATGATTCACGCACTATTATTGATGGTCGCGGCGCCGAACACCTTTTAGGAATGGGCGATATGCTCTTTTTAGCTCCCGGAATGTCCCGACTTTTGCGTGTTCATGGCGCTTATGTTTCGGATACCGAAGTGACGCGAGTCGTAGAGCATTTGAAAAAACAAGGTAAACCCATTTACGATGAAAGCATTCTGCGATTTAAAGAAAATAAAGAAACAGTCGAAGCAGAAGACATGGACGATGAACTTTACGATCAAGCGGTGGCTATTGTTACAGAAACCCGCCAAGCCTCAATTTCTATGGTTCAGCGCCGTTTACGCATCGGCTACAACCGTGCCGCAAGAATGATTGAACGAATGGAATCCGAAGGGATTGTGAGTGCATCCAATGGCGCTAAGGGAAGAGAAGTTTTGGTTTCTAATTTTTCGGAGAGTGTTTCGTGAATAAGTTTTTGCTAAAAAATTTAGTTGTGTTTTGTACCTTGATTTTATTTCAAAGCAGCCTTTTTGCGGTTTCTTCAATCGAGGAAACAGTGCAAGCGGTTCAATCCACTTATGAAAAAGCTCAAGATGTTTCGAGTGAGTTCATTCAAAAAGTAGAGCTTAAAGCTTTGCAACGTAATATCGAAAAAACAGGAAAGGCCCTATTTAAAAAACCCGGAAGACTCTATGTAGAATATGGGAATAATAATGAAGAAGGGCGAATTTATATTTCCGACGGAAAAAAACTTTGGGTTTATGACAAGGGCGATACGCAGGTGAATGTATACAAAGTGAACCCCACTACACTTCCTGAAGAGGCTCTGGCATTTTTGGGAGGTTTAGGAAATTTGCGTGAGCAATTCCGGGTGAGCGCTCTATCTTCAACCGAACGTAAAAACTTAGAAGTGATCGATACGCTAGATTGGTTGTTGCTCATTCCCAAAAATCCAGAAAGCGAACTTGATGCCTTGATATTAGGTTTCGATAAAAAAACCCATTTAGTCAGTGAGGGTTTCTTAAAAAACGAGAGTGGAAACACCAGCCATTATTTTTTCAAGAACGTCACCTTAAATTCTCAAATTCCAGATACCCAATTTACGTTTTCAAAAAAGCCTGGAGTAAAAGAAATCCAGAATTAGGGCTTAAATCGACCTTAAATTGGCTATTGCCCTTCAGATAAAAAAAGATTTATTGAAGTTTTAGAGGTGCCTATGCCCAGTTTTGATATTGTCTCAGAACTCAACTTACAAGAAGTCGATAACGCCGTGAATAATGCCAGTAAAGAGATTGGCAATCGTTACGACTTTAAGAATTCAAAATCCGAAATTAAACTGGATAAGGATTTGGTCAAAATTTTGGCGGATGACGATTATAAAATGAATGCCATCAAAGAGATTTTGATGAGTAAGCTCACTAAACGGGGGGTTGATATTAAGGCATTGGAATTTGGAAAGATCGAACCGGCCACAGGCAATACCTTGCGCTGTGAGGTGAAGTTGAAGAATGGGATTGAAACAGAGAAAGCCAAAGAAATTAATAAGGCTATCAAAGAAAGCAAACTCAAGGTAAATGCCCAAATTCAAGATCAGCAAATTCGCGTTTCAGGAAAAAGTAAGGATGATTTGCAAGCCGTGATGGAATTGGTACGCAGTGGCAATTTTGGAATTCCGGTCCAGTTTACGAATTTTAGGGATTAAGCTGTGTCTATTCCTTTCCTTTTGGTCCAGCAAACCTCGAAAGCAACTTTTAAAATTAAAAGTCGATAATCAAACAATGGCTGAAAATCGTGAAAAAATTCTAGAGGTCTTAAGACGCGTTGAAAAGCCTGCCCGCTATGTGGGTGGTGAAATTAATGCCATTGTGAAGGATCTCGCGCAAGTCGATCTGAAAGTGGCTTTGGTCATGCCCGAGACTTATGAGATTGCTCAATCCAATGTAGGTTTAAAAATCCTCTACGAAATTGCTAATCAAATTCCTGGCGTTGCGGCCGAACGAGTTTATTCGCCGTGGGTAGATATGGAAAAGGAACTCCGCCACGAAGGCTTAGCCCCTTTTTCGCTCGAGAATAAAATTCCCCTGAACGAATTTGATTTGATTGGGATGAGTCTGCCCTATGAACTTTCTTACACCAATATTTTAACCTTACTGGATTTGGCGAAAATTCCTTTTCGGGCCGCTGATCGGGATGAGCGCCATCCTCTAATTATTGGCGGGGGAAACCAGGCTTTTAATCCAGAGCCGATTGCCGATTTTTTTGATGCATTTGTGGTGGGAGATGGAGAAAGCACCATCGTTCAGATTATTGAAGTCATCCGAAATCTTAAAAAATCGAGCTCTTCTAATAAAGAAAATGTTTTGCGGGAATTTTCTAAAATTCAGGGTGTTTATGTTCCATCTTTTTTTGAGGTTTCTTACCAAGAAGACGGTCGTCTCGAAAAAATTAAGCCCAAGTATGCGGATTATCCCGGTGTGAAAAAAGCGACGGTTCAAGATCTAGATGCAGCTTCTTTTCCGACGAGCCCGGTGATTCCCTCTATTAAAATTGTCCACGATCGTTTAGCCGTTGAAGTACAGCGCGGTTGCGTCCGCGGTTGTCGTTTTTGTCAGGCCGGTTATATTTATCGACCTGAGCGCCAACGCTCTCCTGAAACAGTCCTCAAATTAATTGAAGAAGCCTTACCCAAAACCGGCGATCAAGAGATTTCACTGCTTTCTCTTTCCGTCGGAGATTATGGATGTTTATTGCCCTTAGTTCGCGAGCTTTTTAATCGTTATGAGAAAAAGAAAGTTTCAATTTCGCTTCCTGCCACACGCACTGATACTTTTTCGCCTGAAGTGATCCAAGAGGTAAGGCGTGGGCGCAAAACCGGTTTTACGATTGCCCCCGAAGCCGGCACCCCCCGCATGCGACGCGTGATCAATAAAGGAAATTCCCGTGAAGATTTGTATCGCACCGTTGAGAATATTTTTTCAGAAGATTGGCAGTTGATTAAGTTTTATTATATGTGTGGTCTGCCCTTTGAAACCCAAGACGACCTGAAAGGGATTATAGAAGAAGGTTTAGGGGCTTTAGAAATCGGCAGAAAATACTCGAATCGGGTGCGTATCCATTTGAGTGTGTCGCCCCATGTACCCAAACCTCACACCCCTTTTCAGTGGGAAAAACAGGATTCTTTAGAAGAAACTCAAGCGAAGATTCGGTTTTTGAAGAGTTTACTTCGTGATAAATCTCTCGAATTTAAATGGCATAATCCAGAAGAAACCTATCTGGAGGGAGTTTTTGCTCGGGGAGACCGTCGCCTTTCTCAAGCCATTGAAAAAGCATGGGAATTGGGTTGTCGGTTTGATGGATGGAAAGAGCATTTTTCGCTTTCAAAGTGGCGGGAGGCTTTTGAGCTTTGTGAGCTTGATCCGGATTTTTACGTGACCCGCGTACGGAATTATGATGAAATACTCCCTTGGGATCACTTGTTCATTGATTTAAAGAAAGATTTTCTTTGGCGAGAACGTGAAGCAGCTCACCGCGAAGCGTTTATTGAAGATTGCTCCACGAATCGGTGTACCTATTGTGGAATTTGCGATTTTAAAGACGTCAAAAATGTAAATTATAAAGTACAAGAAGACAAAATTTTAGAATTTTCGACCCGAGGGCGTAAATTAAAAGAATTTGGAAAAGATTTCACTAAAAGTGCCAGCCGATCTTTAGATACAAATATTGAGGATCGGCGTGGAAAAAACAAAAATTTTATAGAGGAGAAAGAAGAGAATCGTAGTTCATCTCTTCAAAAGGTTTATACTTCTTATCGTTGTCGTTTTACGAAGCTAGGCGATGTGGCTTTTTTATCCCATCTTGAAATCATGGGTGTTTTAAAAAGAGCCTTAAGTCGAGCTGAAATAAAACTCCGTTTTTCAGAAGGCTATCATCCCCAACCTCGCTTGAGTTTAAGTCAAGCCTTGGCGTTGGGAATCGAAAGCAAGGCAGAGTTTTTTGATATCGAGGTCGAAGAAGAGCTCGACGTTTCAAATTTTGCAGAGAAAATGAATGCTCTTTTACCTCCGGGCTTACAAGTAAAGTCCTGCGAAAAACTACTGCCGCATACGCGTTCGGTGAGTGCCCTCCAAACCGGTACAGTTTGGGAAGTGGATTTAGGTAAACCCTATCCCGGTGGAAAAGAGCGTTTGAATGAGCGGATTGCCTGGCTGAAAGAGCAACCCCAATTGTGGGTCACGCGAAAAAAGCCGAGTGGCAACAAAGAAGTGGAAATTAGTCCTTTTATTGGGGAACTTGAAGCCAACTCTGATCAGATCTTGCGTTTAACAACGCGTCATCTTGAAAGCGGTTCGGCAAAACCCCAAGAAGTGCTTCGCTACCTTTTGGAAAAACCCGAAGAGATGTTGTCCTCCTTACGGATCACAAAGATCGATTCTCTCCTTTAAAATTTCATGGCCAATGATTTAATTGTGAATGTCACCGCGGATGAAACGCGTGTGGCGTTTTTAGAAAACGGTGTGGTTTCGGAGCTATTGATTGAACGTGTTTCCGAGGTGGGGATTGTCGGAAATATTTATAAAGGCAAAGTCCAACGCGTTTTACCCGGAATGAATGCAGCCTTCGTCGAAGTGGGAGTTGATAAAGCGACTTTCTTATACGCCACCGATTTTAGCGAAGAAATTAAAGAGGTGGAAGACGACGAAGAAGAAGATTTAGACGATCCTACCGATTCCGATAAGGAAGAATCTTCCGAGAATGAACCGTCTGAAGACTCGGAAGACGAAGAAGACAGACCCGAGTTGCGGCGCAGTTACCGTTGGGCAGGGAGACAGGGAATCCACAAACTTTTAAAAGCCGGACAAGAGATCCTAGTCCAAGTGACACGAGATTCCATCAGTACCAAAGGTGCGCGCGTTACTTCTCACATTTCTTTACCCGGACGTTATTTAGTTTACATGCCCACTTGGGGGAAATTGGGAGTTTCGAAAAAGGTAGGTTCCTTCGAAGAAAGACGTCGCCTCCGACAAATCTTAAGAAAATTGCGTCCGGCTCAAGGGGGATTTATCGTTCGAACGGCCGCTGAAGGTGTGAGTGAAGAACAATTACAACAAGATGTGAATTATTTAACACGTCGCTGGCAAGATATTTTGCGGAGAAAAGAATCTGCTCCTGCTCCCAGTCTTATCCAAACCGAACTGGATGTAGTCCACCGTGCTTTGCGGGACTTATACGGCGCCAAAATTGATCGTGTGGTCATTGATGATCCAGAAGAATATGAACGCGTTCGCGAATTTACCGAAAATTTTATGCCCGAGCTTGCCGAAGCGATTGAACTCTATCCTGATGTGGAGCCTATTTTTGATCGCTATGGAATTGAATCGGAGATTAATCGGGCGTTAGGGAAAAAGATTTGGTTAAAGAGTGGAGGATATTTAATTATTGAGCAAACCGAGGCTTTAACGACCATTGACGTGAATACTGGCCGCTTCACAGGAAAGAAAAACTTAGAGGAAACTATCCTAAAAACAAATCTCGAGGCCGTAGATGAAATCGCCTACCAACTCAAGCTTCGTAACTTAGGTGGTATCGTGATTTTGGATTTAATTGATATGGAGCGGCGTTCAAGCCGCGATAAAGTGCAAAATGCTTTGGCCGATGCGTTAAAAACCGATCGAGCTCGCACCACCATTACAAAAATTAGTGAGCTGGGCTTGATCGAAATGACCCGAAAAAGAAGCCGAGAGAGTTTAACTCGAACCCTTTGTGAAAGTTGCCCTTATTGCGAGGGGAAAAGCTATGTGAAGAGTGCGCTCACCATGGTGTATGAAATCTTTAGAGAATTAAAACGCGAAGCCCCCTTTTTAGCCGATAAAAAGGTATATTTAAGCGTTCACCCTCAGGTTTTTAACCTCCTGCACCATGAAGAACGTAAAAACCTGGAGAAAATAGAAAAAAAGCTTGGGAAAAAGATCGAAATTAAGTCCCAAGAGAATACCCATTTGGAGCAATTTCATATTTCTTTGGAGTAAAAAAACCTTAAGGATTGAAGCTTGACTTCATTACAAGGGCAGTATACAAGCGCAAGCTCTTTGGAAGAGCGGTGAAGTTTGTCCCTTATCTGCCTTAAGGTAGATACAGTCTTTATTCTGAAAACTTCAGCAATGCTCTGTAATTTATTGAGGAAAATTTTATGTATGCAGTCATTCGTACTGGTGGAAAACAATATAAAGTAAAAGAAGGCGAAGTTTTGAAGATTGAAAAACTTCCTGGTGAAGAAGGTCAAGCAGTTACCTTTAATCATGTCCTTTTCTTAAGCAATGAAACTGATGTAAAAATCGGCACACCTCTCTTAGAAGCGAGTGTAGAGGCAGAAATTATCAAAAATGCTCGAGATAAAAAGATTCTTGTTTTTAAGAAAAAACGCCGTAAAGGTTTTGCTAAAAAACAAGGGCATCGTCAGGCCTTTACCGAAGTAAAGATTTTGAAAATTCAGGGATAATTTATATATAAGGGTAGGGGTGATTCTAGAAGTCGCCCGTACGAAAGTTTATGGCACACAAGAAAGCGGGAGGCTCTTCCCGGAATGGTCGTGATTCGAATGGGCAGCGTCGAGGCGTAAAACGTTACGGCGGTCAAACCGTGAATGCAGGAAGTATTTTAGTTCGCCAGGTGGGAAGTAAAATTCACCCTGGAGTCAATGTAGGGGTGGGCCGAGATTGGACGCTTTTTGCAAAAGTTACCGGGGTAGTAAAATACGAACGCGTCGGAAAAGATCGAAAAAAAGTGAGTATTTTACCGGTTCAAAATCCTGCTTAGTTTTTGCCGGGATACAAAGTTTATAAAAGCGGCCTTAAGGGCCGCTTTTTTCGTTTAGAGACTCTTTATGCGTTTTATTGATGAGGCTAAAATTTATGTGAAAGCCGGAAATGGCGGGAATGGTTGCGCCTCTTTTCGACGTGAGGCTCATGAGCCACGCGGGGGTCCTGATGGAGGCGATGGCGGAAAGGGTGGAAGTATTATTTTTAGATCTACCCCCCAATTTTCAACCCTGGCCGATTTTCGATATCGACGAGAATTTAAGGCAGAGCGGGGTGAGCATGGACGAGGCAAAGACCAATATGGAAAATCGGGAAATGATTTGATTATTCAAGTGCCCATCGGCACTTTAGTGAAAGATGAAGAGGGCGAAATCTTGATGGATTTTGATAAGGCCGATCAAGAATTTATTGCTGCCAAAGGAGGCTTGGGCGGGCGTGGGAATATTCATTTTAAAAGTTCGGTCAATCGAGCGCCGCAGCGAGCGGATGCAGGCGGGGAAGGCGAAGAGCGATATTTAGTCTTAGAGCTTAAGCTTTTGGCCGATGTTGCGTTGATCGGAAAACCCAACGCCGGAAAATCCACTCTGCTTTCGAAAATTTCTCATGCGCGGCCTAAAATTGCCGATTACCCATTCACGACTTTAAGCCCGGTTTTAGGAGTGGTAGAGAATATTCCAAATAAGACAAAAAGCTGGAAAGATTTTCCATCTTTCACGGTTGCAGATATCCCAGGTTTAATTGAAGGAGCTCATGAAGGCACTGGGCTTGGGCATCAGTTTTTGAAGCATATTGAACGTACAAAAATCTTTTTGCATTTAGTGGATGTTTCAGATGAAACTCAAGATCCTTGGGAAACCTATCAAGAAATTCGGAAAGAATTAGAGGCCTATAATAAAGCCTTTACGAAAAGACCCGAATGGATTTTGTTAACGAAGATCGAGCTGGTGCACGATCCAAAAATGTTAGAGAAAATTTGTAAGACCTTGGAGAAGAAAAAGAAAAAAGTATTTTTAATTTCTTCTGCCACAGGAGCAGGGTTGAAAGAACTCGTTCAAAAGTTAGCCGAGCAATTGACAAAAAAAATCTAAATCTCCTCTCCTTCAGCTAAGGGGAAGTTGGGAGTGTCCACCTCCGGTAGATCCCTGACCCCCGCGTATCTGAAGACGGGGCTAAATAGTGAAAACACTTCATCACTCGGTTGTGAAACAAGCTAAAATTTGGGTCATTAAGATCGGAAGTTCTATCTTAACGCGTCCGGACGGAGCTCCCGATCCTAAAGTGTTTACGAGGTTAGCCGGTGAAGTGGCTGCCTTGAAACAAGCGGGGAAAAAAGTCATTTTGGTTTCTTCGGGTGCCATTGCTTGTGGAATGCATAAAATGGGGATGAAGCAAAAGCCTCAGCGTATTGCTCAAAAGCAAGCCATTGCGGCTGCGGGGCAGATTGCGCTCATGAATCACTATGATAAAGCTTTTGCCAAATATGGTCTTCACATTGCTCAAATCTTATTAACTCGATCCGATTTAACGAGTCGGGAACGCTATTTAAATACTCATCATGCGGTTCATGAACTTTTACGTTGGGATTACATCCCGATTATCAACGAAAACGATACGGTAGCCGTAGAAGAAATTAAAGTAGGCGATAACGACAACCTCTCAGCTTGGGTAACCCACGTCGCTCAGGCTAACCTTTTGGTAATTTTGACGGATCAAAATGGTCTTTACACGGCTGATCCAAGGCAGGATAAGAAGGCTCAGAGGATTCCGATTGTTAAAAAGCTTACTTCTCAGATTAAAAAGATTGCAAAAGATACCCAAGGTAGAGGCACCACGGGTGGAATGATTACCAAATTACAGGCCGCTCAGCGGGCCAGCCGGTTTGGAGTGCCCACAGTGATTGCCTCCGGCAAAAAAATGGGAGTCTTATTGAGTTTGGCGAAAGGGCAAGAAGAAGGCACACTTCTCTTGTCTTCACGAAGGAAGAGGTAGTTATGAAATTTGAACCCGCCGTTTTAGAAATGGCTAAAAAAGCAAAAATTGCAGCCCAACGAGGTATTCAACTCACCACTAATCAGAAGAATAAAACTTTAAATCGAATGGCTCAAGCTCTGTTGACTCAGGTCAGTCGAATTCAAGAAGCCAACGAGAAAGATTTGAAGGCCGCTCGCGAAAAAGGACTTTCTTCCGCGATGATTGATCGCCTCACCCTAGATCCGAAGCGGATTCAAGAAATGGCTCAGGGTCTACGGGATGTGGCTGTTTTGCCGGATCCCGTAGGCTTGGTAACTAAAGGATGGGTTAGGCCTAATGGTTTGCGTATTGAAAAAGTGAGAATTCCGTTAGGCGTGATTGGAATTATTTATGAATCGCGTCCGAATGTGACGGTAGATGCTGCAGGGCTTTGCTTAAAATCCGGGAATGCAGTAATTCTGCGAGGCGGGTCTGAGGCTTTTCATTCCAATCAAATTTTGGGTCAGATTCTGCAAGAAGAACTTAAAAACAATGGGCTCTCCGAAGATCTTATTCAGATTCTTCCCTTTGCAGAACGCGAAGCAGTTCAATTTTTACTCGCTCAAGATCGATTTATTGATTTGATTATTCCGCGCGGTGGAGAGTCTTTGATGAAGTTTATCCGAGAGTTCTCCAAAATTCCGGTGGTTCGTCATGATAAGGGCGTTTGCCATATTTTCGTTGATTATAATGCGAATCTCGACGCCGCTGAAAAAATTAGTTTAAATGCGAAAGTGCAACGGCCCGGTGTGTGCAATGCCCTAGAAACTTTGTTGGTTGATGAGCGGGTTGCTCATGCATTCTTGCCCCGTATGATCGAAGCATTCCAGAAACAAGGAGTAGAAATTCGGGGTTGTGCAAAAACGCGCGCTATTGTTTCGAATGTGAAAGAAGCCAGCGAAGAGGACTGGAATACCGAATACTTAGATTTAATTCTCTCTGTTCGAGTGGTGAAAGATCTTCAAGAGGCTCTAGATCATATCAATCAATATAGCTCTTTGCATACCGAGGCCATCATTACCAATGACGAGTCTCATGCTGAACGTTTCTTGCGTGAAGTGGGTTCCTCCGTGGTATTGGTGAATGCGTCCACGCGCTTTAATGACGGGGGGCAGCTGGGTTTAGGGGCTGAAATAGGTATTTCAACTACCAAGCTTCACGCCTTTGGTCCAATGGGTTTGGAAGAATTAACTACTCTTAAATATGTCGTTCGCGGAGAAGGACAGGTGAGGGAATAAATGGAATCTCAAGAACTCGTCAAAATCATTTCGAATCAAGCGTCTGCGCTAAAAGCGGAGAATATAAAAGTTTTAGATTTGCAAAAAGTCTCCAGCATCGCCGATTATTTTGTAGTGTGTAGCGGAAGCTCCGATCGCCAAGTTCGAGCCATTGCCGAGCGCGTCATCGATGAGCTTAAAAAGCAAGGCCGTCGCCCTCTTTCTGTTGAGGGACGCGAAGAAGGTCGTTGGGTTTTGGTCGATTACGGTGAGGTGGTATTGCATGTATTTGATGAAGAAAACCGCAAACACTACGATCTAGAAGGTTTCTGGGATAAAGTACCGCGCTTAAGAGTGGCGAGCTCGAAGCCGCGGCGGAAGAGTCCTGTTAAAAAGAAGCCTGCGAAAAAACGACCTGCGAAGAAAATATCGAAAGCGAAGAAGAAATAATATTTCCGAAAAATTATTCCAGAATTTTTTCGGAGCTAAATTGTGAAAATAAAAATCATCGTCGTCGGCAAACCTAAAAACCCTGCTTTATTGCAGCTCACCCAGGAATATCTTCAAAAATTAAAACCGATGGTGCAAATTCGCATTCAAGAAGTTCGGGATTTTCCGGTGCGTAAAGGTTTTTCTTTAGAAGTGGCTGCCAATCAAGAAACTCCCTTTATTCAGGAGCATATTAGTGATCCTTTTTTCTATTTTGTTTTAGATGAGCGGGGAAAACAAAAAGCGACCGAAGAATGGGCAGAGCTTTTTCAGCGCTTTGAAAACGAATCGCGCAAGGAGATTACCTTTGTGATTGGGGGCCCTTATGGTCTCTCCGAAGAAATCAAGCGTGGGGCAAAGGAGCGCTTCGCCTTATCTAAACTTACCTTCACCCACGAGATGGCGCGCGTTATTTTGTTAGAACAAATTTACCGCGTTTATACGATCCTCCGAAAAATTCCTTATCATCATGCGGGTTAAGGTAATACGATATTGACATCGATCATGTATGTGTCTTACTATATGATGATATGACTTACACCTCCATCAGCTCTAAATATCAAGTAGTGATTCCTAAAGAGATACGGGAAAAGATTGCGGTAAAGCCCGGACAAAAATTAGTTATCTATGAACGAGGAGGCATTATTCATTTAGTGCCTGATATTCCTCTTAAGAAGCTGAGAGGTTTGCACAAAAATCTCAGCGCGGATTTCGAAGAATTACGAGATAAGTCGGATAGGCCTTTATGAATTTAATCGATTCTTCGGCATGGATTGAATACTTAAGAGAAGGTTCGCACGCTTCTGCACTTGAGAAATATTTACTTCACCCTCAAAGTTTAATTGTTCCTACCTTGGTTGTTTTTGAAGTCTATCGATTCCTAGTAAAAAAAGTAGGAATGAAAGAGGCCATATTTGCGATTACTCAATTGCAAAAAGGAACTCTGCTCGAATTGAATGAAGAAATTGCTCTCTATGCTGCTGAACTTAGTTTAAGGCATCAATTGGCTACGGCAGATTCTATTGTGTATGCCAGTGCTTTGCTTTCTGAGGCTCAACTAATTACCTTAGATAATGATTTTAGAGGCTTGCCCTCTTGCAAAGTTTTCAATGCTCCCGCCAATTAAGAAATTTCTTTGAGAAACTTATTAAAGCTGTTTAAGAAGTCTTATGAGTAAAAAACCTTTAGTATTGATTATTTTAGATGGATTTGGAGAGAGGGCTGAAAAAAAAGATAATGCGGTGAAGCTCGCTAAAACTCCCAACCTCGATTCTTTTTATCAAAATTATCCTCATACGCTGATTGATGCATCTGGTACGGCCGTAGGGCTTCCCCACGGACTTATGGGAAATTCCGAAGTCGGGCACTTAACGATTGGTGCAGGGCGTATCGTGCTTTTGGGTTTAACTCGTATTTATGCCGCCATCGAAGATAAAAGTTTTTTTTCAAATTCTGTTTTAGTTTCGGCAATGGAAGCAGCACTTAAACATAAGTCTGCCCTTCATCTCATGGGATTAGTGTCCGATGGAGCGGTGCATTCGCATCAAGATCATCTTTATGCCCTGCTCAAAATGGCGAAGCAAAAAGGGCTCGAAAAAGTTTTTATTCATTGTTTTATGGATGGTCGCGATACTTCACCCAAATCCGCATTGGGCTATTTGGAACAATTAGAAAATAAAATAAAAGAAATTGGGGTGGGACAGATAGCCAGTGTTTCAGGAAGATTTTTTGCGATGGACCGCGATAAACGCTGGGAGAGAATTCAACTGGCGTATGAAGTGCTTACCGAAGGGAAAGGTTTGGAAGCTGCGTCGGCGCGCGAAGCGATTGAAAAAGCTTATCAGCGTGGGGAAACCGATGAGTTTATTTCACCTACGGTGATAGGTCCTCTAAAATCTATTCAAGACAATGATGCCGTCATCTTTTTCAACTTTCGCGCCGATCGAGCGCGAGAGCTCACACAAGCGTTGAACCAAGAACCCTTTGAGGGATTTGCGCGAAAGATTTTTCCTCAGCTTTCTTATTTTGCCTGTTTTTCGGAGTACGATGCTCAATTTAAACTCCCAATTGCTTTTGAAAAAATAGAGATCGATCAAACCTTTCCTGAAATTTTAAGTAACCAAGGTTTGAAACAATTGCGCATTGCTGAAACCGAAAAATATGCTCACGTCACTTTCTTTTTTAGTGGAGGAGTTGAGGCTACCTATGTGGGTGAAGACCGGGTCTTGGTGCCTTCTTCCCGCGAAGTGGCAACTTACGATTTAAAACCAGAAATGAGCGCGTATGGAATCACCGATGGTTTAATCAAAGAATTGCAGCAAGGAAAATATGATTTTGCGCTCTGCAATTTTGCGAATCCAGACATGGTGGGGCATACTGGGAATGTCGCCGCCGCAACACGTGCGGTCGAAGTCGTGGATGAATGCTTAGGTAAGATTGTTCAAGAAGTTTTGAATCAGCAAGGCACCGTGCTGATTACGGCAGATCACGGAAATTGTGAAAAAATGAAAGATGAAAAGGGTGGGCCTCATACAGCACACACCATTGAACTAGTTCCCTTTCTCTTGATTGGAGAAGAATTTAAATCCGCTCGGTTAGCCAGTGGAGGCGGCCTTCCGGACATCGCGCCTACTTTACTTAAGATTCTGAAAATTCCACAACCTCTCGAAATGACAGGTCGCAATCTTATCTTATGAATCCAGCTGCGCAAATTCTCTCTTTTTTTATTCCTTTTGCGTGTGGGGCTTGTAGCACTTGTCTGCCCTTTGGAGAGAATCATTTTCTTTGTCTAGAATGTCAGAAGGCCCTTAAAAAAAAGGATGAGGTTGGCTGTGTGTGTTGTGGGAATTCTTTTCCAAACGAAGTCGCTAGTCATATTTGCGGAGATTGTTTAACAAGCCCTCCCGCTTTTGAATGGGCGCGATCGGTTTTTGAGTTGGAACCCACAATTCTTAAACTCATTCATTCACACAAGTATCAAGCAAGTTCAGTGAGTGTGGGTTGGTTCGCGCAAGAAATGAATAAATTTTTGGATGACATGTCTTTTGAAAAAGACTGGGATTTCATTGTACCGGTCCCTTTGCATCCGTGGCGTTTAGTAAAACGAGGATTTAATCAGTCTTTGCAAATTGCGCGGGTGCTTGGAAGGCTTATTCAAGTACCGGTAGATTTTAAAAATTTAAAGCGGCGCGTTCTCTTAAAACCCCAATCCAGTCTCACACGTGAAGCACGTCTTACTCAGTTGAAAAACGCTTTTTATTTGCAGGATTTCGAGGTTTTTAAAGATAAAAAAATCTTGCTGATTGATGATGTGTATACGACCGGATCTACTTTGAAAGAATGTGCCAAAGTTCTTAAAAAAGCAGGAGCTTGTGTCTATGCTTTAACAGTTGCCCGTACTCCTCGCTTACGCTAAAGCGTTTGGGCGGATTAGTTTTTATTTCTTAACTTTCAACTCTATTTTGCAACAGACGGTTAATTTTATGATCAAAGATTTTGTCGAAATTGCAAAGAAAGCCGCCTTGATTTCGGGTGAAATTCAAATGGAACACCTTCACCAAGAAAAGCAGGTGGAGATGAAAGGGGAAATTAACCTGGTTACCCATGTAGATAAACTCTGCGAAAAAGAAATCGTGAATTTAATTCAGGGTCAATATGCCAATCACGATATCTTAGCAGAAGAAGGCTCGGGGTTTCGTCGGGATTCTGAATATAAATGGGTGATTGATCCTTTAGATGGAACCACCAATTATGCGCACGGCTACCCATTATTTTGTACATCGATCGCCTTGGAGTATAAGGGCGATGTGATTGTGGGTGTGGTTTACGAACCGAATTTAAAGCAGCTTTTCGTGGCCGAAAAGGGAGCCGGAGCTTATCTGAACGGAAAAAAAATCTCGGTTTCATCGAGCGCTCATCTTAAGCAATCTCTTCTGGCGAGTGGGTTTGCCTATAATGTTGCCGAAGTGAAAAATAATAATTTAAATCATTTTCATAATTTTATTTTGAATGCGCGTGCAGTGCGCCGCGATGGAGTAGCGGCAGTTGATTTGTGTTATGTGGCCATGGGGCGTTTCGACGGATTTTGGGAGCTTAATCTTTTCCCTTGGGATGTCGCGGCAGGTTTTTTGATGGTTCAAGAGGCTGGAGGAATCGTTACCGATTTTTCAGGCAAACCCTTTAGTATCTATATGAAAGAGATTTTGGCATCGAATGCAAAGATTCATTCTTCAATGATTAAAGTTTTGATGCATGGAATGTGATAAATACAGTTATCAGTTGTCAGTTACCAGTTCTCAGCCGAAAGCATCCAACTAGTAACTAAGAACTGCTGACTAACAACTGTTTTTCATATGTCTTCTCGTAAACAAAAAAAAGACGAACCCTTAAAAAAACTCTTTGATTTTTTAGAAGCTGGAGATTTGTCTTCGGCGAGGGAAGAATTGAAAAAGGGATTTGAAGAGGCTCAGGCTCAAGGAAATAAAGAACAACAAGCCCTCTATCTTTCGTTTGAAGGTTTGCTTTCCCATGCTTCTAAAAATACCAAAGAAGCCTGGCGTTTTTATGAAAAGGCTGAAAAGTTTTTACCCGAAAATCCTGCCTTGAATATTTTACTCGCCCGATTGCTCGTTGAAGTTTTCTCCGAATCCGATTCTGCCCTTAAAAAAACAAATAAGGTTTTAGAGAAAGAAGGTAGTAATCCTTTTTATTTTCATCACGCAACGATTGTGCAGGGCTTAGCTTATTTGAAAAAAGGGGATAAAAAGCAAGCTGTAGAATGTCTAGCAAAAGCGATGCAAGATCATTTTCAAGGTTTAGAAGGGGTAGAACAGATTGATTTTACCTTGTTTGAGGCGCTTATTCGAAAAAAAGTGGGCTTAACAGAGTGCTATACCTATGCGGAAGAAGCTTTAGCTTTTGCCCATGTCAAAAAACAAAAAAATTATATTGATAAATTAGAGGCCCTTCTTAGGGTGTGGAAGGCGGTTCTTCCTCAGCCTTTGCAATTTCATTAGCCAAGACTTGGATTTCGGCCGATTCTGCTTCGAATTCTGCTGTTTTTTTCTGAATAATTCGGTGAATTGAAACGATCACTACTCCGATTATAATTCCTACCGCGAAAACAAGTACATGTTCGACTCTTTTCATCCAGTGAACCAGTTGATCAAATTGACTCCCAAAGTGGTAGCCTAAAAAAGTCACAACCGGCACCGTGATACTCGCCGCAATTCCGTTAAAGAGTAGAACCTTCCAGAAAGAAATCCGAAATGCGCCCGAACTCAAAAAGATAGTAGAGCGAAGTCCAACGAGAAATCGTGCAAAAAAGAGGGTGCGGTTACCATAACGGTGAAAATAATAATTAATGGCTCGAATTCGATGCGGAGTAAAAAACCAAGTGAGTCTTTTATGGGCAATAATTTCTTTTCCAAAGCGCCTGCCAATCCAATAAAGCGCGAAATCTCCGCTAATGGCCCCTAAGTAAAGCACTAAAATTGTGGTTGAGAGTTGAAATTCGCCGAGATAAGCAAAGTAACCTCCCATTAAGATGACCAAATCTTCAGGAATAGGAAGCCCCATACCGCAGAGGAGAAGAAGGATATAAAATCCTGGATAATGAAGTTGGCTAAGATAATGGAGAAAAAAATTATGCATGGGTATGAAACACTAACAGTTTGAGGCGTGAACGAAAAGATGAAACTTTCTGAATTTTATTTTGAACATCCCTCCGAATTAATCGCTCAAGAAGCACTAGAACCTCGGGATGCGTCTCGAATGATGGTGTTAAATCGCCAAACTCAAACTATTTTCCATTCTTTTTTTAAAACTCTTCCAGATTATTTTGAAAAGGGCGAAGTCTTAGTTTTGAATAATACCAAGGTATTACCAGCCCGACTCTTTGCCAAAAAGAAAACCGGTGGCCTCGTTGAAGTTTTATTCCTTAACACGCGAAATCCTTCACAATGGAATTGCATGATTTCTCCTGGAAAAGGATTAATCAAAAGCTCTTCTTTAATCTTTCAAACAGAAAATATCGAAGCAAAAGTAGTTGAAGATTTTGGAAAAGTGAAGGTTCTCGAATTTTCGCCCGAAGTGTCAGTGCAAAATTTGATGAAAAAAGAGGGGATTGCACCACTTCCACCTTATATTCGGCGTGAAGCACCGCGGGCAGAAGATCTTCATCGTTATCAAAGCATTTTTGCCAAGGAAGAGGGGGCGATTGCTGCACCGACTGCAAGTTTGCATTTTACCAAAGAAGTTTTTGAAGCCTTACACCGAAAAGGGGTGGAGATTTATTTTATTACCCTTCATGTGGGGGTGGGCACTTTTGAACCCATTCAGGTGGAAAATATCGCCGATCATGTAATGCAAACCGAATTTTATAACATTTCTCAAACAGTGGCAGAGGGTATTCTGCGGGCGAAACAAGAAGGACGAAAAATTACGGCGGTGGGAACCACGGTGGTGAGGGCCTTAGAATCGTATTTTAAAAATCCTCCCCAACCCTCCTTTATAAAAGGAGGAGAGAAACAAAATGAATTTATTCCCCCTTTATTAAAGGGAGATACAGGGGAATTTTCTTCCACCAATCTTTTCATAACCCCTGGTTATTCCTTCAAAATTGTGGATCGTTTTCTCACCAATTTTCATCAACCTTGTTCCACCCCTCTTTTGCTCACGAGCGCTTTTGCAGGAAAAGATTTTTTATTTCAGGCCTATGCCGAAGCGATTGAGAAAAAGTATAGGCTTTTTAGTTACGGAGATTGTGTCTTGGTTCTATAGCTTGAAGCGGTAAAACAAACTCATTGCCTCGGGCCTGAAACTTGTCTATCAGCAGCCTCCATGTTTTCTTTTGAACTTCATAAAACTTCCTCCGATTCCAAAGCCCGATTAGGAGAGATCAAAACCGCTCATGGAGCCATCCAAACCCCGGTTTTTATGCCTGTGGGAACTTATGCCACGGTTAAAGCAATTCGGCCGGATCAACTTAAAAATGAGCTCAATGCCTCTATTATCCTTGGCAATACCTACCATCTTTACCTACGCCCCGGTCATAAACTCATCGAAAAATTGGGGGGCTTGCATCAATTTATGAATTGGGACCGGCCTATCTTGACCGACAGTGGCGGGTTTCAGGTTTTTTCTTTGGCAAAATTAAGAAAACTCAAACCCGGAGGAGTAGAGTTTCAATCTCACTTAGATGGCTCCACCCATTTCTTGACGCCAGAGCTTGCGATTGAAATCCAAGAATCCTTAGGTTCCGACATCATGATGGTTTTAGATGAGTGCTTAGGTTATCCGGCAACCGAGCAGCAAGCCCGAGACTCGATGGATCTTACCTTAAAATGGGCTGAACAAAGCTTAAATGCTCGAAAATCTGCAAATGCGTTATTTGCTATTATCCAAGGGGGAATGTTCCCAGAACTCCGCACGGAATGTACCGAGAAATTAAAAGAAATTTCCGAGAGAGCCTCGCGTCCTTTTGATGGATTTGCCATTGGAGGGGTTTCGGTCGGAGAACCCATGGAGCTTGCCTACGGAATCGCCGATTCTTGTACAAATATAATGCCTCCGGAAAAACCCCGATATCTCATGGGGGTAGGTTATCCTGAAGATCTAATCGAGTGCATTGATCGTGGAATCGATATGTTTGATTGCATACTGCCCACTCGTTCAGGCCGCACGGGTATCCTTTTCACGGCGACTGGCAGGTTAGATATCGCCCATGCCGAACACAAAGAATCGAGCTTACCCATCGAAGAAGGATGTTTGTGTTACACTTGCCAACATTTTACGCGTGCCTATTTGCGCTATCTTCATCTTTCTCGAGAAATTTTATCTTCGATTCTGAATACAATTCACAATTTACATTATTATCTCAATTTGTTAGCCCAGGTGCGCCTTTCGATTTCAGAGGGGCGATTCACGCAATTTAAAAAAGAGTTTTTTAACCGGAGAGAAACAGGAAGTAAAAAGCAGGAAGCATGATTTTTTAAATGTTTCCTATTTCTTCTCCCCTGCTTCCAGTAAGAAAATGACACCATTTTTATCGACTGCTTGGGCCCAAGCACAGACTCAAGGGCAAACTCAGGCTGCTGCAACACCCGCTCCATCCGGTTTGGGGGCTTACCTTAATTCTCCCATGGTCTTAATGTTGCCTTTGTTTCTTATTTTTTACATGTTGATTTTCCGTCCTCAACAAAAACAACAAAAAGAGCGCCGAAAGATGTTGAGTGAGTTGAAAAAAGGAGATTCGGTTCTCACCAATGCCGGAATTTACGGAAAAATTGTGGAAGTAAATGAGCAAACAATCTTGGTTGAAATCGCGAATAATGTGAAAATTAAACTTGTACGCGAAGGAATTGCAGGTTTTGCTCCCGTCGAAAGTAAAAGCTAATTATTAAATGAGAATTCATTACGCTTCTCGCGTAAGGTAACTTATGAATCAAAATTGGAAATGGAAAATTTATCTTGTTCTTTTTACAGCCTTAATTTCGATCTATGCGCTTATCCCGACTTTGGCAGGTTTTGGAAAATTACGGGAAGAAGCCGAAAAAAAGGCTCAACCTCTACCCTGGTATGTGAAGATTTTCCCTGAAAAAGTTTTAAATTTAGGACTCGATCTTCGAGGGGGAATTTATCTGGAGCTTGAAGTCTCGGTAGAACAGGCTATCCAAAACAGGCTCGATTTAATGGCAGGGGAGATCAGCCGTCAGCTTAAAAGCGATGGAATTGAAAACGTAACACTCGAGAGAGTGCCTAAGGCTTATCGTTTAAGAGCGTTGGTGCCCGATGAAAATGCTCAGAAAAAGCTTTTAAGTATTGTGCGCGATTACTACCGTGGAGCCTTGGTCGAACAACGCGAAACAGGGGAGCTTATTTTTGAAAGCTCTGAAAAAGAAGAAAGCCAACTTCAAACTATTTATTCTCAACTCAGCAGTTTAATTGGTCAACAAGGGATTGTAGAAGTTGAGCGCTTTAAACAAAATCATTACGTTTTTATTTTACAAGACGGCGCTGATGTTTCAGCCGCGACGGATTTAATAAAATCAAAAGTTCCTAATCTTCAGGTTTATCAAGAAACTGGAAAAATCATTTTTAAGATTACCGATACCTATCTCGCGAAGCTTCGAAGCGATACGGTAAAGCAAGCAGTCGAAACGATTCGAAACCGAATCGACCGTTACGGGGTTTCCGAACCTTCGATTCGTCAATTGGGTGATAATCGTATTGCCGTTGAATTGCCCGGGGTAACCGACCCGGACCGCGCGATTAGTATTGTGAAAAAATCCGGAAAGCTCGAGTTTAAGATCGTCGATGAATCGATGAAAGATGACGCCGTTCGCTCTCTTGTGGCGACCCTTCAAAAAGAAAATACCATTCCCGAAGGATATACCGAAGAAATTGTGGGGCGTATCAACGAGGCCGCCAAAGGAAAAATTCCCGCCGATACCGAAATCGCTTTCGAAGTTCAATACGATCCGGTCTCCAAAAAAATTGTTGGCGGAATGCCCTATTTGCTAAAACGAAAAGCAGAAGTCACGGGTGAAATGCTTCGGGGTGCTCAAGTGAATGTCACAAACAACGAGCCTTCGGTGAGTCTCTCTTTTAATAATATCGGCACTAAAGCCTTTGGAGATTTGACCGCAGCGAATGTGGGAAAACGTTTGGCCATTCTTCTCGATGGAAGCGTGACGAAAGCCCCTGTTTTAAAATCCGCTATTCCTTCGGGAGAGGCCCAGATTACTTTGGGTTATGGCTCCTACGATTCGTTAATGCGCGAGGCCGAAGATCTCTCATTAGTTTTGCGTGAAGGCGCGTTGCCCGCTTCTCTGAAAGAAATTACAAAAACAGTTATTGGCCCTTCTTTAGGTGAAGAGGCGATTCATCAAAGTTTACTAGCAGCTCTTTTGGCCGGTCTCACCGTCATTCTTTTCATGATTATTTATTATAAAGCCTCTGGACTCATTGCCGATGTCGCCTTGGGTTTGAATGTGCTTTTGATCATGGGGATGTTAGCTCTTTTCCAAGCCACTCTCACTCTCCCTGGTATTGCCGGAATCGTTCTCACTATGGGTATGGCTCTGGATGCGAGTATTATTATTTTTGAACGTATTCGCGAAGAGTTAAAAACAGGCAAGGCCGTTAAAGCGGCTGTTGAAGCCGGATTTTCAAATGCCTGGACGGCTGTTCTTGATACCCATCTCACGACTTTTCTTTCTGGCATGGTGCTTTATCAGTTTGGAACAGGCCCTATTCGAGGATTTGCAGTCACTTTGATGATTGGAGTGGTGACGACCTTATTTACCGCCTACTGGGTCAGCAAGCTGATGTTTGAGTATTTAACCATTGAAGTTAAAATTAAAAAACTGAGTATATAGACTTCCCCCTTCCCCCCTCCTTTGTAAGGAGCGGGGAAGGGGGAGGTGGGCCTATAAATTTATGAAAATTTCACAAAAAGAAATCCCGTTTATTGCCAATCAGGGTTATTTGATTGCTCTTTCCGTTCTCTTGACTTTAGGCTCCTTAATTCTCATTGCTGTTCACGGCCTTCATTTCGGCATCGATTTTAAGGGCGGCGTTAAATTGCAATATAAATTTACCCAAACGGTAGATTCCACCAAGATTACCCAAGCTCTTTCTCAGGCTCTCCCTGAAAAATTTGTGGTTCAGCAGCTGGGTAATCCTAGCGATAATCTTTTTTCTCTCAACATTGAAAAACCTCGCGAAAATATTGAAAATTTTTCTGTTTCCGTTACCCAGGCTTTGAATAAATCCTTGGGAGAGGGCAGTGCTCAACTTCTCAAAGAAGAAGCGGTAGGTCCTAAAGCAGGGCAAGAACTTCGCCGTAAAGGAGAGCTTGCGGTGATTGTAGCCTGGATTTTAATTTTGATTTATCTCGGATTTCGTTTTGATTTTTATTTTTCTCCCGGTGCTATCGTCGGTTTGTTGCATGATTTGATCATTACCTTGGGTGCCTTTGCTCTCACCGGCCGAGAGATTAGTCTCACGGCCTTAGCGGCCCTTTTGACGATTATTGGATACTCCGTTAACGATACGATTATTGTTTACGATCGTATTCGGGAGAATACCAAAAAATATAAGGCGATGCCTCTCGATCAATTAGTTAATTTAAGTATTAATGAAACTCTCTCGCGTACCATTGTCACTTCTGTAGTTGTCTTCTTTGTGGTCTTCGTTCTCTTCATCATGACCCGCGGAGAAATCCAAGATTTTGCGTTTGCGATGATTGTTGGGGTAGTGACCGGAACTTATTCTTCTATTTTTATTGCCTCGCCCTGTTACATTTTTCTTAAAAAGCATGGACATCGGTTTGGATTAGGAAGTGGAAAGTAAAACTCGGTCTGTATTTTATTTTTCAAAAACTCGCGAATTTTGAATCGGTATTGGATTTAAGGTACAATCCGCCTAAGCGGATCTCATTCCAAACCGATTATTTTGGGATCGCTCAAACAGTTTGAAAAATAAAATACAGACCGAGTTTTACAAAGGGGTGAGAGATATGGAAAAAATCGCTCGTCTTAAAAGATGGTGTTTTCATCCGCCTCAACCTGAAAAATCCAAAGTTTTTGCTCAGGAACTCTCTATTTCTCCTCTTACTGCTCAGATTTTACTGAATCGTGGTATCGAAGATCTTGCCGAAGCCCATGCTTTTTTACATCCTTCTTTAGTAAATTTAGCAGACCCTTTTTTGATGAAAGACATGCCTAAGGCCGTCGCACGCCTGGAAAAAGCGATTCGTTCGCAGGAATCTATTATTCTCTATGGTGATTACGATGTAGATGGAACCACAGGCACTTCTCTGCTCTATCTTTTTTTAAAAGAATTGGGTGCGCAGGTGAAAGCATACATTCCTCATCGTTTAAAAGAAGGTTATGGCTTAAACATTAAAGCCTTAGAGGAACTGAAATCCCAAGGGGCGCATCTTGTGGTGACGATCGATAATGGGATTAGCTCCAGGGAAGAAGCCAAACGGGCCCGAGAGCTGGAGTTAGATTTAGTGATTATCGATCATCATCAAGTCCCGCCGGATATTCCATTTGCTTTAGCTATTTTGAATCCAAAGCAAAAAGGGTGTGAGTTTCCTTACAAAGAGCTGGCAGCGGTGGGGTTAGCTTTCTTTTTCGCCTTGGCCCTTCGTAAGCATTTACGAACTACAGGTTTTTTTGAAGGAAAAACAGAACCCGTTCTCAAACAATATTTAGATTTAGTCAGTTTAGGAACCATTGCTGATCTCGTCCCCTTGACCGGACAAAATCGAATTTTAGTTAAGGAGGGGCTGAAAGTTCTCAGTGAAAGTAAAAATTTAGGAATCCAAGCACTCAAACAAGTAGCCGGAGTGGTTGGCGAGGTCAGCCCCGGTCAGGTAGGATTTCGACTAGGGCCTCGGATTAATGCCGCAGGAAGACTTGATACGGCAAAACTGGGATTTGATTTATTAACCACTTCGAACCCTGAAGAAGCCGAAGAGCTGGCAAAAAAGCTCGATCAAGCCAATACCGAGCGTCAACAAATTGAAAAGGAGATCCTAGAAGAAGCGTGCGAGCGGGTAGAAAAGGAAAATATTCTTAGCCAACACCGCTCCATTGTACTCTTTGAACCGC
>CAYWGE010000003.1:0-32361 GCA_964457215.1 uncultured Pseudomonadota bacterium | reverse complement strand
ACTATCGCGGCCGCCTCTTCTGCAATTAAAGAATTTGGAGGCTCTGGAGGAAATGTCCAAGGAGCGAAAGAAGTGGGCAAGCGGGTAGGAGAAGAAGCAATTAAAAAAGGAATTAAAAAAGTTGTTTTTGATCGAGGTGGTTACCGATATCACGGACGTGTGCAAGCGTTGGCAGATGCCGCACGAGAATCCGGACTTCAGTTTTAAGATAGAAAATAAGGAATAAAAATTATGGCGCGTGAAAAAAATAATGCGACAGAATCAGATCTCACCGAACGTATTATCAACATTAATCGTGTTGCAAAAGTTGTTAAAGGTGGACGTCGATTTAGTTTTAGTGCTCTCGTGGTCGTAGGAAATGGAAAAGGCCAGGTCGGAGTAGGACTTGGAAAAGCCAAAGAAGTTCCTGAGGCTATCCGTAAAGCGACTGAGCAAGCACGACGTTATTTAGTGACTATTCCAGTCAGTAAAGGAACGATTCCGCATGAAATTTTAGGACGTTTTGGTTCTGCAAAAGTATTACTCAAGCCTGCTTCTCCGGGAACTGGAGTTATCGCAGGAGGCGTGGTTCGTGCAGTTGTTGAATCGGCGGGGATTCACGATATTTTAACAAAATGTATTGGGACCGATAATCCTCATAACGTGGTGAAGGCAACCTTAAGTGGATTAACTCGCTTAAGGGTTCCTGAAATTTATAACGCTATGAAAAGAGTGAGTTAAGAAATCAAAAGACATCTTTTGAATTTTTTACAGATTGAAAGTTAAGGGAAATTTTATGCAAGGTATGATTCGAGTCAGTTTAAAACAAGGGGTGATCGCGACGACTGAGCGACAAAAGCAGACTGTATTGGGATTGGGGCTTAAATATCGCCAAGCGAGTCGTTTACTTAAAAATAATCCAGCAATCATTGGAATGGCAAAAAAAGTATGTCATTTAGTGACGCTCGATCAAAACCCTACTGATAAAAAGGAAAAAAATCCTTTTGGTCAGAAAAATGAATATCAGCTCGGTGCCGTACGTCCAAAAGTAGAAAAGCCAAAAAAGGAACGTAAAGCGCCGACAGAAAATGTCGGAAAAACTGCTCAGTCTAGCAAATCTAAAGTCTCTAAAAAACCGGTTCAAAAGAAAACAGCTCCTAAGGCTGTTAAGAAAAGTTCAACTTCAAAAAAGGTTAAAGCAAAATGAGTTCGTTTCTTTCAAGAATAGAAAGACCCCGTGCTGCAAATAAAAAGAAGAAGCGCCTTGGGCGAGGCGACGCTAGCGGACACGGAGGCACTTCTACAAAAGGTCATAAAGGTCAACGGGCGCGAGCCGGCGGGTACCACAAACTTGGATTTGAAGGCGGACAAATGCCTTTAATTCGTCGTATTCCCAAGCGTGGTTTTACCAATATTTTCCGTGAAGTTTACGAAGTAGTAAATGTGAGTGATCTTTCGGAGTTTAAATCCGGAACGGTAGTTGATTCCGCAGTTCTTCAAGAAAAGGGTTTGGTATCACGAAGAAAGAAGCCTTTAAAGATTTTAGGAAATGGCGATTTGAGTGTGGGAATTACTGTCAAAGCACATCGTTTTTCTAAGAGCGCAGTAGAAAAAATTGAAAAAGCTGGCGGTAAAGCAGAAGTAATTTCTTAATGTTTTGTTAAATAGATCTCTTGTAGAACTGTTACGAGCAGATCAAGTGCAAGGCGCGGAGGGGCCAAAAAACCGGAATGTACAAATTGTACGTGAGGATTTTTTGGAAACCGCAACGCAGTAATTGGTCTGCGCAGTAAGTTGTGCAAGAGAGCTAATGATGGGGAGCGAGCTTGGCTAATAGCATAGGAAATATTGCAAAAATTCCCGAACTTCGAAAACGTTTAGTTTTTACACTCTTAATGTTGGGTGTTTATCGTTTAGGCGTTTTTGTTCCTACTCCCGGTATTAATGTTGATGCACTAAAAAATATTGTTTCAAAAGGTACGGTCTTTGAAATTTTTAATCTGTTTTCAGGAGGCGCTCTTGAAAAATTCTCGGTTTTTGCACTGGGAATTATGCCTTACATTAGCGCTTCAATTATTCTGCAGCTTCTTACGGTCGTCAGCCCTACTTTAGAAAAACTATCTAAAGAAGGAGAACAAGGCCGAAAGAAGATAACTCAGTATACGCGTTATGGCACCGTGATTTTATCTTTGCTTCAAGCTCTAGGGATTAGTGTGGGATTGCAGCAACAGGGAGTTTTATTACCTGGCGTGGGAGGGATGAGTTTTATTCTCACCACTATGATTACTTTAGCGGCCGGAACGAGTTTTATTATGTGGCTGGGTGAGCAGATTACTGAAAGAGGGATCGGTAATGGAATCTCTCTTATTATCTTCGCAGGTATTGTCACTCGTATTCCGGGTGCATTTCGAGATGCCTGGAGGACTAAAGAACAGTATGGGGATTTTTTAGGTTTTATCGTTCTTTTGGCTTTTATCGTTTTTGTGATTGGCGCGATTATTTATTGTGAGCGGGGTCAACGTCGTGTGCCAATTCAATATGCTAAACGGGTAGTTGGGCGAAAGTTATATGGTGGGCAATCGAGTCATCTTCCCTTAAAGATTAACTCAGCGGGCGTTATTCCTCCTATTTTTGCCTCCGCGATTATTTTAGCTCCAGCAACCGTAGCGCAATTTTGGAAAAACCCCCACGTTCAAGAGCTTTCATCTTTGCTGGTAGGCGGTTGGTTGCATACTTTCTTGTACGTCACTTTTATTATTTTCTTTTGTTATTTCTATACGGCAGTCAGTTTCAATCCGGTGGATGTTGCGGAAAATATCCGTAAATATGGAGGCTTTGTGCCTGGAATTCGTCCAGGAAAACCAACCTCCGATTATCTAGATCGGATCTTAACTCGAATTACTTTAGGCGGAGCGTTTTATTTAGCGGCGATTTGCGTACTCCCGGAGCTTTTAACAACGCGTGCACATGTGCCGGGAACTATCGCTTCGGTATTTGGTGGTACTTCTCTTTTAATCGTTGTGGGTGTGGCAATGGATACCATTGCTCAGATGGAAGGACATTTACTGTCCCACCATTATGAAGGATTTTTAGGACAGCGAGCAGGCCGATTTAAGGGAAGGAGAAGGGCTTGAATTTGATTTTGCTGGGGGCACCCGGGGCTGGCAAAGGGACTCAGGCTCAAAAGATCCAAGATTTTTTTCATATTCCTAAGATTTCGACAGGGGATATGCTTCGGGCAGCTCGAGTTGCCCAAACTCCTTTAGGGCTTTTAGCAGAGTCCTATATGGTCGCAGGCAAGCTGGTTCCCGACGAAGTAGTGATTGGTTTAATTCAAGAGAGGTTAGGCCAAGCGGATTGTAAACAAGGTTACATATTAGATGGTTTTCCGAGAACGCTTCCCCAAGCGCAGGCTTTAGCAGAAATGCTTAAAGATCAGGGAAGTATTGATAAAGTGGTAAATATTGAGGTAAGTGAAGACTCTTTGGTAGGGCGCCTAACTGGGCGAAGACAGTGTGAAAAGTGCTCCCAAGGGTATCATTTGCAATTTGCTCCCCCTCAAGAAGAAGGAATTTGTGATCGGTGTAAGGGGAAACTTTTTCAGAGAAATGACGATAAAGAGGACACAATTCGGGCAAGATTAAAAGTTTATCAAGAAATGACAGCGCCTTTAATTGAATTTTATAAAAAAGAGAATTTGTTAACGACTATCAGTGGCTCTGGGACAGTCGATGAAATTTTTAAGAATATCGTAGGTGTTTTAAACACATGGTTACAATCAAGTCCCAGGAAGAAATAAAAAAGATGAAGCAGGCGAGCCGTATTGTGGCTCAGGTTCTTTCAAAAATTAAAGAAATCATTCGGCCAGGCTTAAGCACTTTAGATTTAGATCGTTTGGCAGAAGATGAAATTAAAAAAGCGGGTGGAATTCCTGCTTTTAAAGGTTACTTAGGATACCAAGCAACACTCTGTACCTCGATTAATGAAGAGGTCGTTCATGGTATTCCGTCGCCAAAACGAGTTTTGAAAGAGGGCGATATTATTGGTGTCGATTGCGGAGCGATTTACGAAGGTTATTATGGTGACTCTGCTTTTACTTTTCCAGTTGGAAAAGTCGATAGCAAGGCCAAACGCCTTCTTGAAGTGGGAGAAGAAAGTTTAAAGCGGGGAATCTCTCAAATGATTCCAGATAAAAGGCTCTATGATATTGGTGCTGCGATTCAGAGCTATGTAGAAGCAGAAGGGTATTCAGTTGTTCGAGATTATGTGGGGCACGGCATTGGGACAAAACTTCATGAAGAGCCCCAAGTGCCTAATTTTGGTGAGCCGAATACAGGTTTTCGTTTGAAGCCGGGAATGATTTTTGCGGTTGAACCAATGGTAAATGAAGGAACTCAAGAGGTTCAACTTTTGTCCGATGGATGGACTGTAGTTACAAAAGATAGAAAGCTTTCGGTGCATTTTGAGCACACAATACTCATCACTGAAAAAGGACCAGAAATATTAACATTATTATGAAAGCTTCACCCGCCCCCGTCCCCCCTCCCCTCGAGGGAGGGGGTGAGGGGGAGGGGGTAATATGAGCAAAGAAGATTGTATTGAAGTTGAAGGAGTTGTGAAAGAACCATTACCGAATGCCATGTTTCGGGTGGAACTCGATAATGGTCATAAAATTTTAGCCCATATTTCGGGCAAGATGAGAATGCATTTTATTAAGATTCTTCCGGGAGATCGAGTAAAAATAGAATTATCGCCTTATGATCTTACTCGCGGAAGGATTACTTTTCGAGCTAAGTAAAGTTTTATTTTTTAAAGGTCAGTCATTGTAAAAGAGGTTGTTATGAAAGTAAGAAGTTCTGTCAAAAAAATCTGTCCGAAATGTAAAGTCATTCGTCGGGCGGGAGTTTTGCGTGTGATTTGTGAAAATCCACGCCATAAGCAAAAGCAAGGATAAAATTTATGCCAAGAATTGCAGGAGTGGATGTTCCCTCCAAAAAAAGACTCGAGGTCGCGCTTACTTATATTTATGGAGTAGGTTGGTCCCGATCAAAAGAAATTTTAGAAGCTATGGGACTTAGCCCCGATTTAAGGGCTGATAAATTAACAGAAGCGGACGCGGCACGTATTCGTGAATACATCGATGCTCACTTCAAAGTAGAAGGAGATTTGCGTCGAGATGTAGGAATGAGTATTAAGCGTTTGCAGGATTTAGGCACCTACCGCGGAAGTCGACATCGTAAGTCTTTACCGGTGAGGGGGCAGCGTACCAAAACTAATTCAAGAACTCGTAAAGGTCCTCGTAAAACAGTAGCGGGTAAAAAGAAAGCCCCTACGGGTAAATAAGGAGTAAAAATGGGATCCACCAAAACCCAAGAAGTAAATTCGGGACTTCCCGAAGAGAAAAAAGAAGCGACTCAAAAAGTTAAAAAGAAGAAGAGTCGTAAGCAAGTTCCGTTAGGTCTTGTGCACATTCAATCTTCTTTCAATAACACCATCATCACTATTACCGATATGTCCGGGAATGTCGTGGCATGGTCCTCTGCGGGTGCAAAAGGGTTCAAAGGATCACGTAAAAGCACTCCTTTTGCGGCTCAGCTGGCTGCTGAAGATGCAGCACGAAAAGCTGTTGATCAAGGTATGAAAAGTGTAACTGTTTTTGTAAAAGGTCCTGGAGCAGGCCGCGAGTCTGCGCTTCGAGCTGTTGCTCAGGCAGGATTACGAGTAAGTATGATTCGGGACGTAACCCCAATTCCTCATAACGGATGCCGTCCCCCGAAAAGGAGAAGAGTCTAATGGCTAGGTATAAAGATTCAGTTTGTAAACTTTGTCGCCGAGAAGGCTTAAAGCTTTTTCTAAAAGGAGATCGCTGTTACACAGAAAAATGTGCCATCGATCGCCGAGCTTATGCCCCAGGCCAACATGGTCAGGCGAGAAATAAATTCTCAGAATACGGAACTCAATTACGAGAAAAACAAAAAGTAAAACGTATTTATGGAGTCTTAGAACGCCAATTTCGTCTTCTTTTTGCGGGAGCAGATCGTAAAAAGGGAATTACCGGTGAGAACCTCTTAACAAGTTTAGAATCTCGTCTGGATAATATGGTCTATCGTTTTGGATTCGCTAATTCACGCGCTGAAGCTCGTCAGTTGGTAAGACATGGCCATTTCAGTGTGAATAATAAGGCGGTAAATATCCCCGCATATACTTGTAAGCCCGGAGATGTCGTAGAAGTGCGGGAAAATAGCCGAAAGGTTCCCCGTATTGCTCAAGCAGTTGAAGCCGTTGATCGCCGAGGCGTGCCTACCTGGTTGGAATTAGATAAACAAGGTTTTAAAGGTGTTTATAAAACAGTTCCTGCGCGCTCCGATCTCACGATGCCCATTAATGAGCAATTAATCGTCGAATTGTACTCGAAATAATATCACCCACCCCCATCCCCCCTCCCCTCGAGGGAGGGGGTGAGGGGGAGGGGTCCTTTGGAGGAAACATGCAAAATTTAGTTTCGAAAAATTGGAGGAGTTTAATTCGCCCTAAGATTCTGGAAGTTGAAAAAGAATCAAAAACGGCAAATTACGGAAAGTTTGTCGCTCGTCCGTTAGAAAGAGGTTTTGGGATTACCCTCGGAAATAGTTTACGCCGTATTCTGCTTTCTTCCTTACAAGGAGGAGCTGTAACGAGTATTAAAACCGAAGGCGTGTTGCATGAGTTCTCTACAGTCCCAGGCGTGAAAGAAGATATTACGGATATCATCTTGAATGTGAAACAGCTTCGTTTGAAGCTTCATGGGGTTGATCATGAAGTTATTAAGATCGATGCAAGTGGCGAAAAGGAGCTTTCTGCTGGCGATATCATCACTCCTCCGAGTGTAGAAATCTTAAACCCAGAACTTCATATCGCCACTTTAGGTGCCGATGCCAAACTTCGCATGGAATTAAACGTAAAGTTGGGTAAGGGTTATGTTTCTGCTGAAAAAAATAAAAGTGAAAAGGACCCAATCGGTGTGATTCCTATTGATTCCATTTTTTCTCCGATTACCCGTGTAAATTATAATGTAACGAATGCGCGTGTTGGACAAGCCACCGATTATGATCGTTTAACTCTTGAAGTCTGGACAGACGGTTCCGTGAGTCCTGAAGATGCAGTGGCCTATGCCGCAAAGATTTTGAAAGATCAGGTTTCTTTATTTATCAATTTCCAAGAAGAACCCGAGCCCATTGAAGAAATCATTCTTGAAGAACCTGGAATTAATGAGCATTTAAATAAGCGTGTAGATGAATTAGAACTCTCGGTTCGTTCTGCCAATTGTTTACAAAATGCAAATATTAAATTTATTGGTGAATTGGTTCAACGTTCTGAAGCTGAAATGCTTAAGACCAAAAATTTTGGTCGTAAATCTTTAAATGAAATTAAAGAAATCTTAACCGATATGGGATTAGGCTTAGGAATGAAGTTAGATGGCTGGCTTGCTCCCATGGAAGAAGAAAGCAAAAAAGAAGAAGCTTAAACTGCGGTTTTGAGTTTTAAATTTTGAGTTTTGAATTTAAGAAGTCCTTAATTTCAGCACTCACCACTAAGCACTCAACACTGAATTAATTATGAGACATCACGTTGCAAAAGTTCGGTTTTCCCGTCCTACTTCTCATCGCGTGGCGATGTTTAGAAATATGGTCACTTCACTCATTGAAGCGGAAAGAATCGAAACCACTCTTCCAAAAGCAAAGCAATTAAAAAGCTTGGCCGACCGCATGGTCACTCTGGGTAAAAAAGGTACTCTCGAAGCTCGGAGACGCGCTTTACAAGTGGTTCGTAAAAAGAGTGCTGTTTCAAAATTATTTACCGATTTAGCAGAGCGTTTCAAACAAAGAGCGGGCGGTTATACTCGTGTTTTAAAATTAGGCTATCGCCATGGAGACGGCGCTCCGATGGCCCTTGTGGAATATGTCGATTTTGTACCTAAGAATGCGAAAAAAGAGACTGAGAAGTCCAAAAAAGCATCGAATCCTAAAAAAGTAGAAAAAAAAGCGACTAAAGCCAAAGCCCCGAAAAAGAAATCTGCTTCAAAAGCGGCTTGAAAAACAGTTGTCAGTTACCGGTGATCAGTTTCTAGAAAAAGGTATTTTGTTAACTGACAACTAACAACTGGCAACTGATAACTAAAAAATGAATTTGCGTGCTTGGCTCATTTTAGGGCTTGTTGTAGTTATTGTATCCAGCCTTTGGTGGACAACGCGTTCTTATACTCCCTCTTCACTCGAGGGGAAAAAAGCTCCTGAATTTTCCCTTCCGAATGCTAGCAATCAACTTAAAACTTTGAAAGATTATGAAGGGAAGGTTGTACTTCTTAATTTTTGGGCGACTTGGTGTGGTCCGTGTGTGTCCGAGATGGAAAGTTTAGAGAAGTTGTCTCAACATTTCCAAGGCAAGAACTTCACGGCTTTAGCTATTAGCTTGGATGATGAAGGATGGAAATCGATTGAGCAATTTCTGAAAAATAATCCAGTTACTTTTCCTATTCTACTCGATCAAGAAATGAAAATTGCTGATTTATACGGAACCTATAAAGTACCCGAAACTTATTTAATTGATGCACAAGGAAATGTGGTGGAGAAAATTTTAGGCCCTCAAGACTGGGCCAGAGAGAAGTGGATTAGTAAGATCGATTCTCTTATTTCTTCGAAATGATCTGGTTTTTAGAATCAACCAAAACGACTTTAGTTTTATGATTTTTTAGCTCTTTCTCAGTATAAATGCCAAAACTGGTGATAATAATGATATCCCCTTTTTTAGCTAAATGCGCAGCGGCTCCGTTAATGCAGATACAACCCGAACCTTTTTTGCCCAGGATTGTATAAGTTTCAAAGCGATTGCCGTTCGTCACATCCCAAATATGAACATGTTCATTGGGGAGTATATTAGCGGCTTTGAGCAAATTTTCATCAATGGTAACACTGCCTTCGTAATGAAGATCTGCATCGGTAACGGTCGCTCGGTGGATCTTTGATTTAAGCATGCTGCGTATCATGGTTTACAACTCCCGTTTCCAACCATTTCGTCGTCCACCCAGCTTTGCTGGGTACCCGGACTCAGTCATAAGACCGGTTCTTAACTAAGCTATAAAGTTCTGTCAAGGGAACCCCGCTAGAAATCTGGATCAGACGTTGACTTTTTTTAAACGTTTTGTTACCTGAGCTGTCTAAATTACATGCGTTTTCTTCAACCCTTGAAAAATACATCTCGTCTTTTAGGACAACTCCGTGAAGAGGTGGTCCGAATTTCTCAAGCAGGTAAGAAACAAATCGATCGAGCATTTTTAAAGCAAGAACAAGCGAAAATTTTTATTAAGCTCGGAAAAATCTCTTTTCATTGGTTCCAAAAGCATCCTACTAAAGATGCAGAGATAAAGCGTTTAAGCACTCAAATCGAACGCTTGAGTGCAAAAATTGAAGAGTTGGAAAAGAAGTAGGTGGGTGGTGGCGCGATTTTTTCTGAAGAACGAAATTTGGTAGCAAGAGTTCGTAATTCGGAAAAATTTGGTGCTACCAAATTTTAGGGGACGTAGCTCAGTTGGGAGAGCGCTTGAATGGCATTCAAGAGGTCGAGGGTTCGATTCCCTTCGTCTCCATTCGCCCCGATAAACAAAGTTTATCGGGGCTAAAGTCATGGAGAGCACGCTGTTGCTCCCTATGACCACCCCCATTGGTAAATGGAGTATCATTAAACCAAAAACGAACTCCATCCGTAAAAGGAGCTCTGTATGTCTTCCCCTCTCACCGAACACCGACCCTGGGGCTATTATCAGGTCTTAGCCGATGAACTCGATCATAAAATCAAGCGTCTGTGCGTTTATCCGGACAGAAGATTGAGTTTGCAAAGCCATCAAAAAAGATCGGAGCATTGGTATGTGCTTCAAGGGGAGGCCTGTGTGACGCTTAATCAAGAAGAGATCATGCTTCGTCCCGGACAAGCGGTGGATATTCCTATAGGCACAAAACATCGACTCCAAAACCGAGGCACAGAAAATTTATTAATCATTGAGATTCAAACCGGAAAGTATTTCGGCGAAGATGATATTGAGCGGTTTAACGATGATTACGGAAGAATTTAAAATTGCCTCTACATTGTGTGGGTGTGTCAAAATAAAAAACCCTCTCCGAATTTAATCGAAGAGGGCTATTTTTTGCCAAGTCTTAACTTATACTTTGATTACGTCTGTTGCTTGCAATCCTTTGGCACCTTCAGTGATTTCAAATTCAACGGTTTGGCCTTCGGCTAATGATTTGTAGCCATCGCCAGAAATTGCCGAATAGTGAACGAACACATCTTGTCCGTTTTCTTGTTCGATGAAACCAAAACCCTTGTTATCGTTGAACCACTTAACGCGGCCTTTACTACGAGCCATAAAATTCCTCCTTAAAGGATTGGTACCTCCCCTTATACTTTTTTCTTTTTAAGGATACTTCTTGATGAATTCACCTTTCCTTAAAAAAGAAGGTAAAAGGTGCATGATACCCTAATATTACTTATTACGGTGAATTCAGATCAGAGAGGCTAAAAGAGTTTGGGGGGTAAAGTCAAACCTTAATTCAGGGTTTTTAAAGTTTCTCCCCATGAGATCAATTGTGTTGGGGATTCGCATGCTCCGAGGGAGCAGGGGTATCTAAAATCAGAACTAATTCCTTCGGTTTCACATATCCCAGTTTTTCACGAATGAGGCGTTCGGTGTAGAGCGGCTCTTTAAGAAGGTTGATTTCTTGATTTAAGCGCTGATTGGTTTTGAAAAGCTCTTGATTTTCGGCATGGATTTTATTGCGAAGGAGATAAAATTTTCTTAATTTCAGTAAACCTTCATCTCCAAAAGCAGTGAGGATAGTAAAAAAACCCAAAAGGCCTAGACTGATCAGTCCAAATAATTTTCTTTTTGTTTTTTTATAGCTCGCCATTGTTTTTATAAAAAATGAATAATTAGTAAAATAGTCACCGCGTTTAAGCTTATCACAGTGCAGCGTAGAATTGGAAAATAAAAACTAAAATTTTGTTAATTTCTTAAAAGAGTTGAGATTGATCCGACTTAGTTTTTGGAATTCCTAAATGCTGATAAGCGAGATCAGTTGCTACTCTGCCGCGAGGAGTGCGATGAATAAAACCGCTTTGAATGAGGTAAGGTTCATAGACATCTTCTAAGGTATCTTTTTCTTCGCTGATAGCGCTGGAGAGTGTTTCAATTCCAACAGGCCCCCCTGAAAATTTTTCGATGATGGTAAGTAAGATTTTTCGGTCCATATGATCAAAGCCCTGGGAGTCGACTTCGAGTAAAGTCAAACCATCTTGAGCCACTTTTTGAGTAATATGGCCAGAGGCTTTGACCTCGGCAAAATCACGGACTCTGCGCAAAAGCCGGTTGGTAATACGCGGAGTGCCGCGTGAACGTTTCGCGATTTCTAAAGCGCCTTCTTTATCGATCTGTACTCCCAAAAGCTGTGCAGAGCGTAGAGCTATGGTTTGCAGCTCTTCAGGCTTATAAAAATCGAGGCGTGCAACTACTCCAAATCGATCGCGCAAAGGGGAGGTGAGCAAGCCTGCACGGGTGGTCGCCCCCACTAAAGTGAAGCGAGGCAGATCAAGTTTAATGGTTTTGGCAGACGGACCTTGGCCAATTAAAATATCGAGTTTGTAGTCTTCCATTGCGGGGTAAAGAATCTCTTCGACCGTGGTATTGAGCCGGTGAATCTCATCGATAAAAAGAACCTGGCCTGCTTCAAGATTAGTGAGGATTGCAGCAAGATCGCCTGGACGTTCAATGACTGGACCCGAGGTACTTTTAATACCTACTTTTAACTCATTAGCCAGAATGTGGGCGAGAGAGGTCTTACCCAATCCAGGAGGGCCATAAAACAAACAATGATCTAAAGCCTCTTTGCGTTTAAGGGCTGCCTCGATAAAGATTTTGAGTTTTTCTTTTACTTTTTCTTGGCCAATGTATTCATTCAAATTTTTAGGACGGAGCGATTGCTCAATTTCAACCTCTTCGATTTCGAGAGGGAGAGTTTCAATTTCTTGATTAGATCGGATCGACATAATAAAAACTTACGCTTTCGATAGAGTTTGAAGTGATTCTTTGAGCGCCTGTTCAAAGGCTATATTTTCTTTGAAAGAGATGCGTTCTAAAGTTTTCTCAATTTCATGGCGATTATAACCCAAGTTTAAGAGGGCCGATAACACATCGCGCTCAATCTGATTTTTTGTTTTCAGGGCAGATGTCTCTTTAAGAGAAGACTGATCTAACAAATCTAAGAGTTTATCTTTTAACTCAACAATCATGCGTTCCGCAGTCTTTTTGCCAATACCGGAGATTGAAGTTAAGCGCACTAAATCTTCTTGATGGATGGCGGCAATTAAATCTTGAGAACCGATACCTGAGAGAATATTCAAAGCCAGCTTAGGGCCAATCCCTGAAACGCGGAGAAGTCTCACGAATAATTCACGGACGCTGCGCGATAAAAAGCCATAGAGCGTAATCGCATCCTCACGAACAGCGGTATAAATACTTAAACTTAGAGAGCCTTGATGAGTTTTTAATTTTTCGAGAGAAGTGGAGGATAAAAAAATTTCATAGCCCACTCCTTGGACATTTAAGATTAAGGAGTCGTCGCAAATTTCTGAAATTTCACCCGTGAGTTGAGCTATCATCTGTAGATTCTTTCTAGCACATTGAATTTAAGATACGACTTTTTGGATTTTCTGCTGAAGTGTATAAGAATTCAAGTGGCAAATCGCAACCGCTAAGGCATCCGAGGCATCAAAATAGGTTTTTTCAGGAAGTTTCAATATCTGTTTTACCATCGTTTGGACTTGCTCTTTACTCGCTCTTCCATAACCCACTAAGGCCTGCTTTACTTCGAGGGGGCTATACTCATGAACGGGAATCTGTTTTTCGAGGGCCGCTGCCATAATGGCCCCTCGGGCATGGGCTAAAATCAAGGCACTCCTTACATTTTTGGCATAAAAAATGTTTTCTAAGGCTAGAGCATCGGGAGAGAATTTCTCGATTAGATCAAAGGTTCCTCGAAATAAAGCGTGAATTTTTTGAGCTAAGTTGTCTTGAGGATTAGTGAAAATCCCTCCGTTATCGATATGGAGGAGTTTGGTTCTTTGCCTTTCGACAAGGCCGTATCCGGTAATACGGCTGCCGGGATCGATACCAAGAATTTTCATAGAGAAACCTGTCATCCTCCGGCTTGCCTGCCCGCCTTGGGAGGGACCGGGGGATCCATGTTTAACAGGTGTTTTTGGATTCCCCGATCGAGTCGGGGAATGACACCAGGGGAAGAGAGTTCAATTACTCATTCGCTATTTTATTGAGTATGTCATTGGGAATATCAAAATTCGCAAAAACCTTTTGAACATCGTCGTGTTCTTCTAAAGCTTCCATCAACTTCAGCATTTTTCGGGCATCGTCTTCGCCTAATTTAATTGTATTTTTAGGAATAAGTCCCACTTCGGAATGACTGGGTTTAAGGCCTGCCTTTTCTAGAGCAGCTTTTACCCCTTCGTAGGCCTCGGTAGAAGAGCTCACCTGAAAATCGTCTTCGCCTTCTTGCACATCATCTGCCCCGGCTTCTAAGGCAAGCTCCATGAGCTTTTCTTCGCTTACTTTGTCTTTTTCAAAATAAAAGACGCCCTTTTTCTCGAAGACCCAGCCCACTGAGCCGGATTCTCCCATATTCCCACCTTGTTTCGAGAGAATGTTGCGCAGTTCGGAGACTGTACGATTTTTATTATCTGTTAAAGACTCAATCATCAAGGCAACGCCTGCAGGGCCATAGGCTTCATAAATAATCTCTTCGTAGCTAACGCCTTCAAGTTCGCCCGTTCCCTTTTTAATCGCACGTTGAATGTTATCCATGGGCATAGATTGTGCTTTGGCATCATCTACCGCTTTTCGAAGGCGAGGATTGCCGTTAGGATCTCCGCCCCCCATACGTGCTGCTACAGTGATGGCTTTAATAAGTTTGGTGAAGACTTGGCCGCGTTTCGCATCCGCAGCTCCTTTTTTGCGTTTAATGGTTGCCCACTTTGAGTGACCGGACATAAAAACTCCTTAAAAAAATAATTTCTATCGATACAAACAGGGCGATTACTGAAGCTTTAGCTGTAACAAAGTGAAGAAGAGGGCTCAAGAAAAACTTTATGCCTCATTGCAAAGAAAATGTTTTTTCAAAAACAGCTCGAGTCCCATTTAAGCCATCTTGTAAGGTAATCATTAGTCGGTAGTTTCCTAAAGGACTATTAGGGAGAAGGTTGATTTGATTGGCAAAAAGGATGCTTTGAGTACCGGGGGAGACGGCTTGGGTAAAACTCGTTGTGTCGGGAGAACGATAAACTCGTTTTCCCGCAGGATCGATTACTTCTACTCCTTCGCTCAAACTCACCCCGCCCGATTCATTTTTTTGAAAGCCCGAAACCTTAAAGAATAAAAAAATTAAATCGCCTCGACGAAAAACTCCATCCGCTCGAATAGCCGTAGGGTCTGCCCCGGCCGCAAAATAAAATTCATTCATTTGTAAATCCGTACCAGAAGGATTGGGTGCACTGGGAGGAGATGTATTATTTGAAGAAGGAGGAAGTGGCTCTTGAAAAAGACTCGGTGTGGGGGAGTGTATAATCTGAACCGAATGAAAGAGGGTATTGAGTTGTTGTTGAAAACGATTGCGGTAAGGATTTTGACTCCCCAGATAAGCTAATACCAACATGATAAACGCTAAACTTCCTAAGGCGATAAATCCACGGCGTTGGCGCGGGTACTTAATCACTAAAGTATCGGCGACTAAGTCTCCTAAACGTTGTTTTTTGCGAGTGAGCGCCAAAAGAGGGTAGGCCACGAAAACATCCAAAGGCCTAAAAAGATTTCGTAGGATGGCAGCCGTGGCATCCAGGGGCTCTCCATTATCGAGTACCACTTGTCGTGAGAATAAGAATTTGCCAGGGGTGGTAGAGATCGCAAACTCGAAGATGGCAAAATAAAAACAGAATAAAAAGGGAAAGAGCCAAAATAAAATCCGAAACAGGCCAGGATGCCCGTAGGGCATGATGCGTGCGTAGAGCCAAAGGAAAAGGATAAAAATACTCACGTCCGCCAAGAAGGAAAGGAGTCGAATAAAGGTAGAGCTTACCGCCACATTTCTTAGATCAATTGCCTTTAAGCGTTGGCGTGATTTTTTGATGACGATCGTATGCGCCGCCCGGTCCCCTAAAGTTTGAAAGAAATGAGAGCTTTCCATCGAAAGCAACGCCACAATAAAGGCGAGTGGGTAATCAAACAAACGGCAAAGATTGCGAAGAAAAATATTGGCTAACGGAGGGGTTAGGCCCTCTAAATCTACCACACGTAAACGGCATAAGAGCTTGCCAGGGGTCGCGCCAATAGTCGCTTCAAAAACTACATAATAAATAAGCGCTAAAGCTAAAAAGGCAATGATGCGGATGGGAAGTTCAAAATGTTGAAACGCGCTAAACCAGGGCTTGTGAAAAATCGCCAACCATAAAATACGCCCGGCCATTAAATTTAAATACAGGATTAAAATCGTATCAAGTAAACAGGCCGCAAAACGGTCGCGGGGCAGAGCCGCTTGAAGGGGAATGCGGTGCGAAGAAAAGGGCATGAGACTATGCAGAGGTTTGTAGGGAGATTCGGCTTCAAGCTCTTTCAATAAGTATTGAGCACTCCGCGTATAAGGAACCGTTTCATCGGGCGCATAATCATCTAGATGCGGCCGTGTTTGGGCCGGCTTAGTTTCTAATACGGTTAAATCGTCATCGTCTTCTTCATTCCAATCTAAGGCCATGGTTTCAATAGAATATCCGTAAATGAAAGGGATGGGAAGAAATGTTTTTTAAGAGCTAAGTTCTTGGTTTTACCATCTTTATTTAGAGGAAAGGACTTTTAGAGCAAGATCTGGCACGTCTGTAATTAAGGCATTTACTTTGCGCTCAATCAGGCTTTTCATCTCTGTTTCTTCATTTACGGTCCAGGCCCAGCACTGGTAGCTTTTTTGATGATATTCGTCGATGGTGTTTTCTAAAATTAGCTCTTTGGAGGGATGCAGCGAAAAAGGTTGAATCCACCCCGCAAAGCCTGCTTTTTTAGAAAATGGATCTTGTTTTTCGTAATAGAGATAACCGCGTTTAATTTCGGGGGCCAATTGTTGGAGCCGTTTGAGCGCAAAAATATTAAATGAGGAGACAACGATTTTTTCACCGAGTCCCCATTTTTGAAGAAGTTCTAAGAGTTTTTTCTCCCAGCCTTCGTCTAAGATTTTTTTTCCTTTAATCTCGATATTTATCCAAGCCTTATTCCCCACAAGGTCAAATACTTCTTCTAAAGTGGGGAGCTTTTCTCCACGGAATTGAGAAGAGAAATGAGAACCAAAATCCAAACTTTTCAATTCTTCTAAATTGCAATTTTCAACGCGTTCTTTGACTCCGGTGAATTCGATTAATGTTTCGTTGTGTGTCACAACTAAGTGACCATCTTTTGAACAAAGGACATCGAGTTCGATCCCGTGTGCCCCCATTTCAAGGGCTTTTTCAAAAGCACAAAGAGTATTTTCAGGAGCAACACGGCTTGCTCCACGATGGGCAATGATTAAAGTCATATTTTCTGTTTGAGAGAATTTAAAAGAGTTAAAGCAACAATCGATGCTGTTTCGGCTCTTAACGTGGATTGACCCAGCGAACAAGTGATAAATCCATTTTGCTTAGCCGCTTTTATTTCGGTGGGGGAGAATCCTCCTTCGGGTCCTATGCAGGCCAGCCAACGATCCGCTTTTGATTCGAGAAGTATTTTTTCCCATTCGGGAAAAGGTTTTTTGCTTTCGGGTGTAAAAAGTAATTTAGGCCCGGCATAAGATGAGCACTGCTGCAAAAAATCGTTCCATTTTAGAATCGATTCGATTTGAGGAAGCCAGCCTTGGCCTGATTGTTTGAGGGCGGATTGGGTGAGTGATTGCCAGCGCTGCACTTTTTTTAAGTTTTCAGCAGGAGAATGAATTTTAATAACAGAATGCTCGGTTAAGATGGGATGGATTTGATGAACCCCCAATTCACTGACTTTTTCAATCATCCAATCCATTCGGGGCCCTTTGAAAAGAGCCGGAGCTAAATGAAGCTGAGGAAGGAGGAGCCCTTTTGCTTCGCGGGAACTTAAAACTTTTGCAATAACTTGAAGTTTATCTTTTGAAATGCTCGATATTTCAGCAGAAAATATATGGCCATTACCATCGGTCAGCTCTAGGCAATCTCCCTCTTGGTAGCGAAGCACACGGGCCAGATGATAGGAATCTTTGGAGGTTAAAGTGGCTACGTTATCGTGTATTTGCTGAGGCTCGATCCAAAAAAGTTTCATGGTTTCAAAATCCGCAGTACTCATTAAAAGTTGAAATACTCTATTTTTCTGCCATGATTAGAGTTCTTAATGCAATCAATCTCAGGAGATTATCGTAAAATGTGGGAAAATCGTAATGAAATAGGATGGTTTAAGGCCTTTTGGAAAACTTTAAGGACTTCTTTGCTTGAGCCAGGGCGTTTCTATGAAAGTATTCCGGTCTGTGCAGGCTATGAAGGGCCCCTTTATTATGCGCTTATTTGTATGTCGCTCGGGTTGATTGCGGGCACTTTATATCAGTTGATGTTTCAAGCTTTGTTTGGCTTCATTGGGTTAGCGTTTAATCATTCAATGCCCGAATTTGCATTAACGACGGGATTTTATTTCTTGATTGCAGCAGGCAGCGTCATTGTGGCGCCGTTTGCTAGTTTGATTCATCTTTTTTTTCAAGCGGGAGTCTACCACGCTTTTTTGTGGATGCTAGGGGGCGACCGCAAAGGTTTTGAAGCCAGTTTTAGAGTGGTAGCCTATTCCCAAGGTCCGCAGATTTTCTTACTCGTACCTATCTTTGGTGGGTTAGCGGCGATGGTTTGGCAATATGTTTTACTTATTATTGGATTTCGAAAAGTTCAGGAAGCAAGTCTGGGACAATCTTTAGCGACGGTTTTTCTCCCTTTTGTCTTGCTATGCGGTTTAACACTGTTTTTTGCGATGAGCCTAATCGCTTTAATTTTGATGGCAATTGGGTTAAGTTCGAAATGAAAAATCAAGTGGCCATTGGTATCGATGTGGGAGGCACTCATCTAAAATGTGCGGTGGTGAATTCCGCAGGAAAAATTCTCCATCAACATCAAGTCTCTTCGCTTTCGCAAAAAAAATCTTCGATTATTTTAGAAAACCTTCTCTTTCATCTCAAAGAAGAGGAGGCTTGGGCTACTGACCACGGCTACAGAGTCGCAGGGATAGGTCTAGGAGTTCCCGGAATTGTGCAGCATCCGCATGGAATCGTGCGGCAGTCCCCCCATTTTTTAACCTGGAAAAATTATCCCGTTTTAAAAAAACTCAAACAGAAATTGGCATTTCCAATTTGGGTCGATAATGATGCAAACCACGCTGCATTGGGAGAGCTCTGGCAAGGAGCTGGAAAAAACAAAAAAAACTTTATTTTGCTCACTTTGGGTACAGGAATCGGCGGAGGGATTATTCTCAATAGAAAGCTTTGGCAGGGTGACTCTGGATTTGCAGGAGAGTTAGGGCATCTGGTCATTGAAAAAAAAGGGAAGTCTTGTAATTGCGGAGGAAAAGGTTGTTTAGAGAAATATGCTTCCTCTGAAGTTTTCAAAAAAGATCCTGAGCAAATGTATCAGCTCGCAAAAGAAGGTGATAGGTTCGCGTTACAAGAGTGGAAAAAGTTTGGAGAAGCCTTAGGTGTGGGCGTCGCTAGTATCGTCAATGCTTTAGATATTGAAACTATTTTGATTGGTGGTGGCCTTTCAGGAGCTTGGAATTATTTTAACCAAAGCATGCACCAATCAATAAAAAATCATTTATATGCGCATACTGCCAAGCGGGTAAAAATTCAGAAGGCAAAGCTGGGAAATAGGGCGGGAGTCATGGGGTGCGCTTACCGTGTATTTGAAGGCTTGAGCTCAGAATAATTTTATGTTTAAAAATGATTGTAGCAGGACCCCATTTCTTCCGTTCAGACAAAAATATGCCGTAAGGAAAAGTATTTTTTTAAAGAGATCGAAAAAGTGCTGTTTTCAAAATAGATAAGTTAGGCACTTTTGTCTTCTCTTCAGAAATGGGGTCCTGCTACAAATAATTATTAATTAAAGGAGAGTGATTTTAATCAAGAGGTTCTTATGAAAATAAAAACTATTTCTTTGATGATTGTTTCACTTTTTGTTTCGGGCTTAGTGAGCGCGGCTCAGCCCCTACCTTTTAAAGAAGTGTCGAGCAAAACTTCGGAGGTTTTTTGTAAGAAGATGGAAGAGTGTGCAAGTCAGAAAATACCTCAGAATCAATGCGCCAAAGAGATGAATGATTTATTTCAAGGAAGTAATGATCGGCTTCCGAAGGATTCTAAAGTTCAGTTAGATGATGCGGCTTTAAAAAATTGTCTTCAAAACATCGAAAAAGCAGGTTGTGAGGATTTAAAGAAAGCTCAATCCATTTCGGGTTGTGAGTTTATTCAAAAGTTATCCTCCTAAATAATGTAGCAGGTCTGTATTTTTTTAGCGCACACAAAATTCGCCGTAAACAACAATGTTTTATAGAGGATTCAAAAAATTGCTGTTTTCAAAATAATGATTATTCGGCTTGCTTTGTGTTTGCTTCAAAAACACAGACCCGCTACTCACTATCATGCCCATTTCTTTCCAAGAATTTCAAAATTTAGCAAAGCGTGGAAACTATATTTCATTATTTGAAAAAGTTCCTGCCGATTTAATGACGCCCGTAGCGGCATTATTAAAATTCTCGAAAGAACCCTATCTGTTTTTATTTGAAAGTGTGGAGGGCGGAGAGCATTGGGGACGGTATACTTTTTTAGGTATTGGTCCTCGTTTGGTGCTTCGTTCCTCTGAAAGAAAATGGGAACTATTTCAGCGCAAAGGACTGCATTTAAAAAAGACAAGAGCGGGAGAAGGTCAGGCCCTTAAAATTTTAGAAGAAGAGCTCAAGGATGTGAAGCTCGTGGCAGATGAAGAATTGCCTAAGCTTTGCGGGGGTGCCGTTGGGTATTTGGCTTATGATTTAGTTGGAGATTTTGAGCGATTACCGAGCTCCCAAAAGCCCAAGCTCGATTTTCCCGATTTTTGTTTTGGCGTTTACGATCGCCTTCTCATTTTTGATAATTTAAAACACTGCTATTATGTGGTGGTGAATGCTTGTGTAGAAGCGGGAGTTTCTCTTAAAAAAACTTATGAAGCAGCCGTGAACGATTTGAAAAAAACGCTGCGGCAGGTTCAAACTCCTTTGAAATTGTCTGTAAAAAAGAAAAAAACATCGAAACCGCTGAGTTGGAAAAGTTCGATGTCTTCCAAAAAATATCAAGAAGCGGTTTTGTGTGCGCAAGAATATATCCGCGCAGGGGATATTTTTCAGGTGGTGCTTTCGACGCGTTGGGAGGCACCAGGGAAATTAGATGCATTTGAGCTCTATCGTAAACTTCGTCTATTAAATCCTTCTCCTTATCTTTTTTGTTTAAAAATGGGAGAAGAAGCGTTGGTGGGCTCCTCCCCAGAAGTTTTAGTGCGTTTGGAAGGAAGTAAGGCCACTGTTCGTCCTATTGCGGGCACTCGAAAAAGAGGAGAAAATATTCAAAAGGACGAAGCGTTAAGCAAGGAAATGTTGGCAGATCCTAAAGAGAGAGCGGAGCATATTATGTTGGTAGACTTAGGGCGCAATGATTTAGGAAGAGTTTGCGAGCCCGGTTCTGTTCAGGTGAGTGAACTCATGAAGGTTGAGCGCTATTCGCATGTGATGCATTTGGTTTCGAATGTGGAAGGGCAGTTGCAAAAAAACTATAATGCCTTTGATTTGTTGAAAGCGACTTTTCCGGCGGGCACGCTCTCGGGAGCTCCCAAAATTCGCGCTATGGAAATTATCGAAGAGCTCGAACCCGTCAAACGTGGGCCTTACGGGGGGTGTGTCGGGTATATCGATTTTGCAGGCAATATGGATATGGCGATTACGATTCGTTCTGTTGCCTTAGGTAAAAAGTTTATTGCGGTGCAGGCGGGTGCAGGGATTGTTCAAGATTCGGTTCCCTCCTCGGAATATCAAGAATGTGAAAATAAGGCCAAGGCTGTGATGGAAGCGATCAAGCAAGTTTAATTTATGTTACTTTTAATCGATAATTACGATTCTTTTACTTATAATCTTGTCCAATATTTTGGAGAGTTGGGCGAAGAAGTGCGAGTTTTTCGCAATGATCAGATTGACTTAAAAGGAATTCAAGCTCTCCAACCTACACGTTTAGTGATTTCTCCGGGGCCCTGCACTCCCAACGAGGCAGGAATCTCATTGGAGCTTGTAAAACAGTTTGCCGGGCAAATTCCTATTTTGGGAGTTTGCTTAGGCCATCAGGCGATCGGGCAAGCGTTTGGAGGAAAAATTGTACGGGCACCGCAGATCATGCACGGCAAAACTTCTGAGATTTTTCACGATGGCAAAACGATTTTTCAGGGAGTGTCGAATCCTTTTGTAGCTACACGCTATCATTCTCTAATCATTGAACCATCCTCACTTCCGGCCTGTTTAGAAGTGAGCGCTAAGACTAGTAATAATGAAATTATGGGAGTGCGGCACAAGCAATATGCAGTAGAAGGGGTGCAGTTCCATCCTGAGTCGATTTTAACCCTCGAAGGAAAAAAACTACTGCAAAATTTTCTTGAAATCTAAGTATGAACTCTTCTTTGGCAAAAATTCTTAAGAATAAAAGTCCTTCCTTCGCCGAACGAAAAGAATGTTTTGAAGCCTTAATCTCTGCCTCGTTTGATCCCGAAGAATCTAAGAAATTCTTACTCCATTTAAATACTCAAGGAGTTTTGTCGGAAGATATCCGAGCATTGTTACAGGTCTTGCGTATCCATGAAATCCCCTTTATATCCGGTGCGGAAGGTCTTGATATTTGTGGGACCGGAGGCGATGGCGCAGGGACTTTTAACATTTCAACTTGTGCCGCATTGATTGCGGCAGGAGCAGGTATCCCTATTATAAAACACGGAAACCGTGCGGCAAGTTCTCAATGTGGTAGTGCAGATGTTTTAGAGGCCTTAGGTATAAAAGTAGATTTTTCTCCCGATATAGCTCAAAAATGTTTTCAAGAAACGAATTTTGTCTTTTTGTTTGCTCCTCTTTATCATCCTATTTTGAAACAAGTCGCAAAACTTCGGAAAGAGTTAGGGGTCAAAACAATTTTTAATTTACTAGGGCCTCTTGCGAATCCTGCGCATACGTCTAAAGGTTTGGTGGGCGTGAGTAGTAAAAAAGATCTCGCTCTTTTGAGCCAGGTTTTATTCGAAGAAAAAGTTCGGCATTACTGGGTGGTTTATAATGAACAAGGTCTAGATGAGTTTTCCTTAACCGGGAAAAATTGGATTCACGAAGTGAGTCCAAAAGGAATTGAAGAAAAAACCTTTGAGGCGTCCGATTTAAAATTGAATCCTTGTCGTGTGGAGGATTTGTTGGGGGGAGATGCCTTAAAAAACGCTCAACTTATTGAATCTATTTTACGTGGAAAAGAGAAGGGGGCTCGGAGAGACGTTGCCTTATTGAATGCAGCAGCGGTTTTGAGAATTCATTCTAATTTTTCTCTTCAAGAATCGTATGCACGAGCAGAGCATTCTGTGAATTCCGGTAAAGCGTATGAAGTTTTACAAAAATTGAGAGACTTTTCTCTCGCTCATTAATAATTTTATGTCAAAGCCCCATATCCTCGATAAAATTGTCGCCACTAAAAAAGAAGAAGTCTCTCACGCGAAATCGAAATCTCCGCTGAAAGATATTCGCAGTCGTGCTCAAGATGCCCCTCCGGCGCTTTCTGTTTTAGATGTTTTTGATTTGAAAAAAGTTACCAATCTCCCTGAACTGCGCGTGATTGCAGAGGTCAAAAAAGCGTCTCCTTCTGGGGGGCTCATCCGCGCAAAATATGATCCCAAGAAAATCGCAGAAGATTATTTAAACGCGGGAGCGGCTGCCCTTTCGGTGCTCACCGATTCGGTTTATTTTCAAGGCTCCCTTGCAGATTTAGAAGCAGTGCGAGCCATCAGCCACAGGCCCATCCTTCGAAAAGATTTTACGATTGATCCTTATCAAATTTATGAAGCGAGAGCAGTGGGAGCCGATTGTATTTTGGCCATTGTCGCGATCCTTGAAAAAAGCAAATTAGAGGATTTTATAGGGCTTGCAGCAGAATTAGGCATGGCAAGCTTGGTAGAGGTGCATGACAAAACAGAATTAGATATCGCATTAAATCTTATCCCTAAAAATCCTCTTTCTTTTTTGGGGATTAATAATCGTAATTTAAAAACTTTGGTGACGGATCTGGGCACTACCGAGCAACTCATGAATTTTGTGCCTCCCAATACTCTGGTTATTTCTGAGTCCGGACTCAAAACGCATAAGGATCTTGTCAGAATGAAAAAAACTGGCGTAAAAGGCTTTTTAATTGGAGAGCATTTACTACGCCATGCAGATTTAAAAGGTAAGTTTAGGGAAATGATCGGGATCTAAATGGATACGACGCTTGTTAAAATTTGTGGGCTCACTAATTTAGAAGATACGCTTGCAGCCATTGAGATGGGGGCTGATTATCTCGGGTTTAATTTCTATCCTGAATCTCCCCGTTTTTTAGAGTTTGAAGAGGCTGAACGCATCTTTGAAGAGATCCCTCCCAATATTCCCAAAGTAGGGGTTTTTGTGAACCCAGACTACCAAACTCTCATTGATTACGGACAGTTTTTGAATCTCGACATGATTCAACTTCATGGAGACGAAAATCCTGAGTTTTGCCAAAAGCTCGGGCGCCAATGGATGAAGGCAATTCGCATCGATTCAGAAGCGGACCTTGAAAAAATTTCTCTCTATCCTACAGAATATATTCTTTTAGATTCCTACGTTCCTGGACAATATGGTGGAACAGGGTTAAGACCCAATTGGGACTTAGCCAGTCGCGCAAAAGATTATGGCAAAAAGGTTTTTCTAGCAGGGGGCTTAAAACCAGAAAATGTACAATTGGCCATTGCGACGGTTCAGCCTTATGCAGTGGATGTGGCGAGTGGCATTGAAAAAATGCCTGGTAAAAAAGATTTGGCAAAGATGGAAGAGTTTATTACCAAGGCAAAGGCGGTCCACCTAAGAATTGTTTAGGATTACGGGCCTTGCCCAGAAAAAAATTATGTCATTACCCAATAAAAAAGGACATTTTGCTCAATTCGGTGGCCGTTATGTGGCAGAAACCTTAATGCCTGCCTTATTAGAACTTGAAGAAGCCTATAAGAAAATTAAGAAAGATGCTTCTTTTAAGAAAGAATTTAAAAAACTGGCCCAAGATTACATCGGACGCCCCACTCCTCTTTATTTTGCAGAACGTTTATCAAAAAAATTAGGAAAATTTCGCATCTACTTAAAACGCGAAGATTTGTGCCATACCGGCGCGCATAAAGTGAATAATACTTTAGGGCAGATTTTACTCGCGGAGAGAATGGGAAAACCGCGGATCATTGCCGAGACCGGAGCAGGGCAGCATGGAGTGGCCACAGCCACACTTTGTGCGCTCAGGGGCTTGGAGTGCGAAGTGTATATGGGTGAAGAAGATGTCCACCGCCAATCTTTAAATGTTTTTCGGATGAAGCTTTTGGGCGCAAAAGTTATCCCCGTTAATAGTGGAACTAAAACGTTGAAGGACGCTTTAAATGAGGCCTTGCGTGATTGGATTACCAACATTCGAAATACTTATTATTGTATTGGCTCGGTTGCAGGCCCTCATCCTTACCCCATGATGGTCCGTGATTTCCAAGCGATCATCGGTGCTGAGGTAAGAAAACAGATTTTAAAATCGGAAGGACGTTTACCGGATCTTCTCGTGGCCTGTGTGGGTGGAGGCTCTAACGCCATGGGACTTTTTTATCCTTTTTTAAAAGATGAAAAAGTAAAAATGGTTGGGGTGGAGGCAGGTGGGTCAGGTGTCCATACGGGCTTACACGCAGCAACTTTAGTAGGTGGCGGTGTGGGCGTTTTACATGGTGCTAAGTCTTATTTATTACAAGATGCGCAGGGCCAGGTAAAACCAACACATTCTATCTCAGCCGGATTAGATTATCCAGGAGTGGGCCCGGAACACAGCTATTTGTACGAGACCAAACGTGCCCGTTACGTTGCCATTAGCGACCGGGAAGCGATGGAAGGATTTGATCTACTCACCCGTTATGAAGGAATTATTCCTGCCCTTGAATCAGCCCATACGATTGGTTATTTAAAAAAGCATGCAAAAGAGTTTCCTACCGGGGCAATTGTAGTCGTCAATCTCTCAGGCCGTGGCGACAAAGATATGGGAACTGTGGCTGCGCTCAAAGGGGTAAAACTCTAAACCATGAATCGTATTCAAAAGAAATTTAAAGAATTAAAACAACGAAATGAAAAAGGGTTGATTACTTTTGTGACGGCAGGTGATCCCACCCTTACTGCCACCGAAAAAATAGTGCTTTCTTTAGAAAAAGCTGGAGCGGATTTAATCGAATTAGGAGTGCCTTTTTCAGATCCCATGGCAGATGGTCCCATTATTCAAAGATCTTCTGATCGCGCTTTAAAACATCAAGTAGGTTTGAAAGAGATCTTGAAACTCGTTCAACAACTTCGACAAAAGACCCAAATCCCCATTATTTTAATGGGATATTATAATCCTATTTTGCAGTTTGGTTTGGAGTCTTTCTGTCATCAGGCTGCAAAAGCCGGAGTGGACGGTTTGATTGTGGTGGATCTCCCACCTGAAGAGTCTGATGAACTACACAAACCAGCTCATCAGAATGGTTTAGATTTGATTTATCTTTTAACTCCTACCGCCAATGCCAGTCGAATTCGTTTGGTTAAACAAAAAGCTTCGGGTTTTGTCTATTATGTTTCGGTTACGGGAATTACGGGAACTCGTCTTCAAGCTTTAAAAGACATTCGCACTCATGTGGCGAAAATTAAAGAGAGCATTTCTCTTCCGCTCTGCATTGGCTTTGGAATCCGGAGTGCGGACGATGCAAAAAATCTTTCTTCAGCAAGCGATGGAGTAGTTGTGGGGTCTATGCTGGTTTCTTTGTTGGAGAAGAAAAAAGGAACTAAGGCTATTCAGGCTTTAGAAGCTGAGGTAAGAAAACTCAAAAAGGCTTTAGTACTTTCATGAACTATCTTGCAAATTCCGATGAAGAAGTAATGCGCGCATACCAACAAGGGCAGGCTATCGCCTTCGAAGAGATTTTTCGCCGTTATAAAAAGAGCGTCTTTTCTTACATTTTACGTTATACAGGCAATGAACAAGATAGCGAAGAAATCTTCCAGCATGTTTTTGTAAAAATGCATCGTGCTACTCCGACTTGGCAACCCACTGCAAAATTCTCTACCTGGCTTTTTACCATTGTTCGTAATCTTTGTATCGACCATCACCGCAAACAGCGTTTACGAAAAAATGTGTCGATGGATGATACTTTTGGGGAAGATTCCGATCGCACGCTACATGATACGATTGCCTTCGAAGGAAGTGGTGCCGATGAAAAAAATTCGGATGCTCAGATCCGTCAAATTTTGGAAGAAGCCCTAAAAACCATCAACGATGACCAACGAGAAGTCTTTTTAATGCGTGAAAAATCGGGCTTAAAATTTGAAGAAATTGCTGAAATTTTAGGGGTATCGGTAAACACTGTTAAAAGTCGTATGCGCTATGCCATGGAGGCATTAAGAAAATATATAGAAAAATCAAGGTTTAAAGAACTTAATCCTTTAAAAGAGCGTTCGTTTATAAAGTAAAGGTCTGTTTTATGAATTGTGAAAATTTTAAAGACGAATTGGTCAGTTTACTCTATGAAGATGAAGTCTCTTCTCCAGAGCTTCAAATTCATTTGGCTCAGTGCGCCGACTGTGAAAGTACCCTTCAAGGTTTTCAAAGCACTCAAGCTCTCTTTTATCGCAATCTTCCTGATGTTTATCCTCCCGCTCATCTCAATGAAAAAGTTCTAAAATTAGTGGAGCCCAAAATCTCTTTATTTAAGCGTATTTCTGCCGCTTTTTTACATCCCGCTTTGGTCGGCTTGACTGTTTTTACAATCACTTTAGGGGGAGCTCTTTATTTTAAAAATGAACTTCCCACCTTACGCTTGGGTAGCCAACAAACTCACGAAGCTTTTGGGCCGGCTGGGAGTTTTTCTGTCCAAAATTCTCCTGCTGTGAAAAATGCTTTTTTGAACTATCGCATGGCTGATTGGAATACGGCTTTAAGTGTGATTCCGGATCTTGAACGACCCGTTTTACGACACGTCGATGTGGCAGGCATTGAGCAATCTACCATTGAAGCCGTCGCTTCTTTTCAACATCAAATTGCTCTTCGTCATTTGATTGATAAGGACTATGCCCGAGCTGAGCAGGTTTTAAATCAACTCATCACTCAGCACTTAGATTATTCGCATTGGGGACAAGCCGTTGTTCAACACATGAATCTCATGAAAAGTATGGGACGCATGGATCAAGTTAGCCATGATCTTTCTTATCTTAAAGAATATGCTCAGGCGAGCCCGGAGTTGATTGCCCAGGCTGAAGAGTTGGCAGGGAATGTTGATTAACATTCATAATCTTTTATTTTTAATAATTCTCTTTTCTAAGTAGTATAAAATTTGGGAAATTTGTTTTAAGGAAAAGTTCCCATTCGCCAGAACGCTCAGTATTTTCGATACGAATCAAAATGTTAAATTCTTTAAAATCAGGTTCCGACCACTCTTCTTCCTGATTTTCATTTACAAAACAATAATTGGTTTGAAAAATAAGTTCGTCACCTTGTTTGAAGTCTAAAGAGTAATAATTGCCATCGTATTCACTTTCTCTGGCAATAAAAGTAATCCTTAAAAATCGTTCAAGTTGTTTGCGGATTTTCTCAAAGTTTCCTGTCTTTAATCCGTATAAATCATCTACTCGCATAACTACTCCTTTGGAAAACGAAGATGTGGTCCTCGTTTCGTTATTGTTTGCTCTGAATCGTAAATAACAAAGCTTATTTTTCTTTGAGTTTGTTGTCGAAGTGTTTGAGTTAATTCGTAAAGGCCTAATTTTTTGAGTTGACCGGTCTGTTTAATAGGCCAAGTTCTGTGCTCGTTTAGAAGTATAATCCCGGTTTCTTGCGTTTTTCCTAAGAGCTGAGGGCTAGATATGGCGATATCAAAGTCACTTCGTCTTTCAAAGTCAAAAGGATTCCCTGTTTTCCAGTTTATTCCAGTAACAGCACTTCCACGAATATGGACTTGTGAATCAGGGAAACCATTTTTTTCCAAAGTTTGATAAATTTGGGAACCTATTTCTTTAAATTCTTCTAAATTTTTAAATCCTGAGGGAATTTTTGAAACTTTGGATTCAAGAGATAAATAAGTTAGATCTGGGAACGCTAGTTTTCGAATTTGAACTAATTTTCCTATTTTCTCCCATTTTAGGAGGGGCAAAATACTACTCACTACATCAAATGCCATTTTCCCTTTACCCTCATCACTCTGCCAGTTCGTTTTGCAATGTTCTTTTGCGGCATTGAAAGTTTGAATAGGGCGAAAAACAAAGGTAGCCAAAGCTTCTGCCGCTTCGACTCCCGGAGTCGCTCGCATTTGTTCCTTTGAAAGTTCTCTACGACCTTCAGCGCTTTGTAATTTATTCCAATGATATCCAGGCTCTTGCCATTCTTGTGAGACATGTCGGGCGATATTATCGAAGGGACTTAATTGTATCAGCCCGCTAACCATCTCTTTAGGCCCATCCCAGGCAAGTCCTTTTAGAAAATCACCTCCACGATCACCGAAAGATTTTTTAAGGGGAGGATTAATTTCAAAAGAAATATCTGAAGTAAAAGAATGCCGCTTTTCGAGTTGAGAAAGTTTAAGCCTGCTTTCGTGCGCAAGAAGTTTTACGTTTTCTTTTGGGAGCACTTTATCAAAAGGAGTATGTAAATGGGGGAATAGTCTAGAAAGTGGATTTGTTTTTTCGATTTTTGTTTCCATGAACGAAAACAAAGCAGGAACTATGCCAAACTGTTTTTCTATCTTTATTAAGGAATAGGGATAAATAGGAGTGAGGGGGCGTCCGGAAACCGGACACATTTTTTTTAAAGCGTCCGAAAGTCGGACACTTTTTCTTGTTTATTCTCTTTTTAGGCCCATTCTCCCGCTGGCATATTTTCTGCTTTAATATGAAAACGCCCCCTGCGAAGTGTTTGACAATCGCAGAGGTTATCGTTAGTCGATTTTTACCTACCGTATTTGTAATCGAGAGAGAGGGATGCATTATGGCGGAAATTTTACTTTCCCAGGGTGGTCAGACCCTGCTTCGTTTTCCTTTGCGTCAAACTACCCTTAAAGTTGGGCGAAGTGCAGAATGTGATATTATTTTAACGGATGAAGCCATCTCTCGTGTTCAGTTAATCATTTATCAATCCGAAGGAATTTATTTTGCTAAAAACATGGGGCAACTCCCTCTTATTGTAAAAGGAAAACCGGTGGAGTCTTCCCCTTTTCAGGAGGGCACTTCCCTCGAAGTTGGCCCCTGGCAACTCACTTATTCTGCTTCTCTTGAAAATAATTTAGTAGAAGAGACTTATGTCTCACAAGCCGCAGGCCAAAATACTTTAGTGGTGAATGCTTCTTACTTAAGTCATGCAAAGACTTATACGGCAGATCAGCTAGAAATTTTAGTCAAAGAGCCACAGAAAACCGAACGACGGTATCGCATTACTCAACCCGTAACAACTCTGGGTAAAGGGCGCAGTTGTGATTTGGTTTTAGAAGATTCTTATGCCTCAGAAGTTCATGCCAAGATCGTTGTGAAAGAAAACCATCTTTCTCTACTCGATTTGGGTTCTACTAATGGAACTTTGGTAAATGGCGTAAAAGTCCGGGAGGCACAGCTTGAAGAAGGAAGTACGCTCATAATCGGAAAAACACAGCTGTGTTTACACTATCTCTCCGAAACTAAAACGCTTGAGCCCACGAAAGAAAATTTTCTAGGTTCGATTGTGGGGAGCTCCCCGAGTATGCGGGAGCTTTATCGTGTATTGTTACAAGTCGCTCCTACCGAAGCCACCGTTTGTATTCTGGGAGAAACTGGAACAGGAAAAGAATTAGTCGCTCGTTCTATTCACGACTTATCTCCTCGTCATTTAAAACCCTGGGTTGCTATTAATTGTGGGGCTATCTCTCGGGAGCTTATTCAAAGTGAATTATTTGGCCATGAAAAAGGTGCTTTTACCGGGGCGCAGCAACAAAGAATAGGTGTATTTGAGCAAGCCAAAGGCGGAACTTTATTCTTAGACGAAATTGGAGAGTTGCCTTTAGATCTTCAAGCCACCTTGTTACGCGTTTTAGAAACGGGGAAATTAAGGAGGGTAGGGGGCAATCAAGATGTTTCAGTTGACGTAAGAGTGGTTTGTGCCACGCATCGGGATTTATCGTTGAAAGTCAAAGAAGGTGCTTTTCGAGAAGACTTGTTTTTTCGTCTTTATGTTTTTCCTGTCTTGATTCCTCCACTGCGAGAACGAAAAGAAGACATCATACTCTTAGCCCAACATTTTCTGAAAACTATGCTTCCGGCGGGTAAAAAATTACGTTTTAACGAAGAAGCCAATCGTTATTTAGAATCGCAGGTTTGGAGAGGAAATGTTCGAGAACTTAAGAATATTGTCCAACGGGCGATTGTATTGGCTACTGGCCCGGAAATAGGAAAAAAAGAACTTGAATCACCCGCCTCACTTTTTCCCGAACCTGAAGAAGCGTTAAGCTCTTTTCCTTTAAATTCTATTCCCACTCAATCCAATCTCCAAAACCTAGAAAAAGAGATGATTTTACGAGAACTTCGTGTTCACGAGGGAAATCGTCAAGCGGCTGCAAGAGCCTTGGGAATTGCGAAATCCACTTTATATGAGAAGCTAAAATCCTACGGAATCAAGTAAGCCATAAAGCGTCTAGTTTCTTCTGTTTTTAACCCTAAATTAAGACAGTTAAATACCACGCAACTTTTTCCAAGTTCGGCCGAGAACTCTCTAAATTCGTTTGCTTTTCAAGGGAAAATTAAATAGGGAATTCTAGGTATTTTTCTCAGGCAAAAACACAAAATATTAAATAAGTTCAAAAAGTTAACTCCTTTTTTTTAAAGAGAGTGGAGGATGTAAATTATGAATTCATCTAAGCGTTATTTTGCTCTATTCGTGTTTTGTCTTAACTTGTTTTTGGTGCCGGCCGCCCATGCGGATACCTCTAGTGCCGTAGCCTCAAACGCGAAGCAAGCAAACTCCACTTTATATCAAAAGCTTAAAAATTATTTTCAGGCACAGATTGGCTCTGTCAATCTCGAGCAACAAAATACAGCCACAGATACGACCAATCCTGCGACAAATCTTCCCACCGACGGAACGCGCATTCCCCAAGGAACTCGTCCGGCGAATCCTCTCACCCCCTTTCAAGGCGGAGTGATCGAACTCAGTCCTGATGTAATTCGTGAAATTTTAACTGGTGGTCGGGTATTGCCCGGCGGTGGAATCGCACGATTTCATGAGGGAGAAGGGATGTTGCATGCGGATATTTCGCCCGATCGTTCTAATGCGTCACATCCAGCGATTGCTTATGACCCCGATCATCATCGTTATTTGGTAGTTTGGGATCAAGAAGAGGCTGGCGGTGCAAAAAATGTTTATGGTCAGTTGGTACCCGTAGATGGCGCCCCTTTAGGTACCCCCCAACTTTTAAGTACGGTGCGAATGACGGAACAGTGCTTCGCAAGCCGTTTTGCCGATGTGGTTCACTCCGATCCTCAATGGGCAAGAGTAACTATTCCTACTACGTGTAATGTGGCGCAAAATCCTTCCGTTGCTTATAATAATGGGCATTTCTTAGTAACCTGGGAGTTGGGCACTCCCAATACTACTCCCGCGAATAGCCGATTTTCAGGAATTATCGCCAAATTGATTGATGCGAATGCCACAAATTTAGCGGTAGTTTCTCCTAATTGGGAAGAGGGCATTTTAATTTCAGGTTCTCCAGGCCCAATTGTGAGTTGGGAAGCAGAGCGGGCCATGTATTCGACCACGCCCCCTCGTACCATCGTTCAAGATTCCGATATTTTTTGGACTTTACACACGCGTCCTCGCGTCGCTCCCAATATGGATGGGGATGGCTTTTTAGTGACTTGGGAAACAGATACCGACTTCAATTATTGTGAGGCCGATCGTCGGGCCTCGAGCTCGATTTACGGGCGACACATTACCTCTAATTTTT
>CAYWGE010000002.1:32511-34734 GCA_964457215.1 uncultured Pseudomonadota bacterium | reverse complement strand
AATGGGAGATTCGGGCCGGTTTGAGCCGATCGCAATCGAGAAATTATAAAAGGGTGAACGAGTTTCTAAAACTCTATTCAAAATCACGGGAGAAAAAAATATTTTGGCAAGATCAAAGTATTCTCGAATGCCTACTTCATAACGCTCCCAATAGATTTGCTCTTCTTGTTCAATATAAACGTTAAAACTTCTTGAGAGCCCGGCTATTCTTACCGGGTGACGTGCCCATTGTCCTTCGGAGCACCGAGAATCACCAAGCTCACGAGAAGTTTGGGGTAGAATTTCAGAATAAGCAGTGCGAGTTTGTTGAAGCGGTGTGGGTAAGGGGTTAGGAATTAGCTCTTGAACAGGTGCACGCATCTGGCCCGCATAAAAATTGATGAGCGAAAGGAGATAGCGTTTGTGGGAGGGCGGGAGGCGTCGGTATTGAAAAGTTCTTAAAATGGTTCGATTCAAAAGCTCTCGGTAGCTGTTTCGATCTGAAAACGGAATACCCCGCTCCCCCTCTAAAATAATGGTTTCCGCCAAATCACTTCCGTAAATACTCAGGCGAGGATGGCGAAACAAGCTACCTCTGAGCAAAGGACGTTCGCTTGGATAAAGGCAGATATTTAGATCTTGGTTAATTACGTAACACTGAGCAATTTCTCGCACCCGGTCATTGGGAGCTTCTGGCGCACGAATGCGTTCATCCCGACGATTTCGATCAGTTACAAATTTTTCAATAAGCCCAAAACGGCGAATAGCATTGGTGGTCATAGCCCTTTATTTATCGGCTTTTCTTAGGAATAGTTGCGTGTAGATATAGGAAGGAAGGGGTGATGACTTTTATGTTTTCTTTTTAAGCAATTGTGAAAGCTGGATCATAACATTTCTAGTGTGGGCAGCTCTGATCTGTGGTTCGTGAGCGGAGAGGATATCGCTCCGCGAAAGAATGCCGCATATTTTTTTTGGATTTGCTTTGGACACCACTACCAAACGTCCTACTTTGTGCTTGACCATTTGATGAATGGCGTCTCTCAAGTTGTTGTCTTCATAGATGAAGATCGGATTTTTGTGAAGAAGAGATTCGACTAGTTGGTTTTCACTCCACTTTTCGTTAAAAATATCACGAAGTGTCAGAACTCCCTTTAAATTATTTTCTTCATCAACAACCGGAAAACCTTGGTGAGCCTTGAGTTTTAGAGCAGAGATTTGAGATCTTACAGCTGCTAGTTTATCTTGAGAAGATAAAACAATCACTTCTCTCGAAGCCCAATCTTTTACCTGCATTTGTCCCAAAATATCCACACTGTATTCCGTAGAAATGGGTGTTCCCCGCCGGGCGAGTTTTTCGGTCATAATAGAATGCTTCATGCAAAGACAAGAAATCAAATAAGCAGCGCTGCAAGCGCCAAGCAGGGGAAGTAACCCCAAAGGTTGACGGGTGGTTTCAAAGGCAAACAAAATAGAAGCAAGAAAAGCACGCGACGCGCCGGCAAAAATGGCTGCCATTCCCACAAGAGCAGAAATTCGAATATCAATTCCCCAGTGAGGAATAAATCGTTGTAGTGTGCTACCTAAAGCAGAGCCTATTCCTCCTCCGATCGTGAATAAAGGAGCGAGGGTGCCGCCTGAAGTTCCACTTGATAACGAAATAAGCCAAGATAAAAATTTAAAGAGGACTAAGATACAAACGACTCGAAGTGTGAAGTTCCCAGATAAAACATCCTCAATGTTATTATATCCCACGCCTAAGGTACGAGGCACGAAGTACCCAATAATGCCTACGGCTAGTGCGCCAATCATCGGCCACCACATCCAGTGAATAGGTAATTTTTCAAAAAGTTCTTCGACATAGTAAACTGCTTTGGTGATTCCCACCGAAATCAAACCGATTATTCCGCCAATCAATACATATCCGAATAGGGCTTTGAGATCGGGTTGTTGAATCGCAGGCATCGCAAAAACAGGGGCGCTGCCGTTCAGTAACATGCTGATTCCTGCGGCGGTGGCGCTGGCAAGCGCAACGGGAATTACGGATCGGGGTTTATATTCAAAGAGAAGAAGTTCAATGGCTAAGATCACAGCCGACACAGGGCTTAAGAAAATGGCCGCCATGCCGGCCGCTGCTCCCGAGGCGAGAAGGGTTTTTCTTTCGTCATCGGTAATCCTAAGAATTTGTCCAAAAAAAGAGCCCAGTGCTCCGCCTGTAGCGATAATGGGCCCTTCTGCTCCCAAGGG
>CAYWGE010000002.1:10336-32501 GCA_964457215.1 uncultured Pseudomonadota bacterium | reverse complement strand
CTTACTTTGGTGAAAGGCAATTTGTTGCATTGCTTCGGGAATGCCATGTCCGCGAATAGCTTGAGAACCGTAGCGGGCCATGAGTCCTACAATGAAAGCACCTGCAATAGGAACAACGATAACCCAGAGCCCTAAATGATTGTTTGCGGGCGAATTAAACTCCGTTGAAAATTTTCCATAAAATGAAAAGTTTGTAATAAGACCAATTAAAGCCACTAAGGCTTGCGCTGTAAACGCGGCGAGGAAGGCTATAAATACAGCAACTACGCAGATAAAAAGAGTACGTTTACCAATATGCGGAATATTTTGCGGGATGCCGCAGGCTTCGAGGGTATTTTGCAAAGAAGGGGCAATGGGGATAAGTTCAGAAGGAGGATCTACAGGAAACATTTATAATTCCTTTATAATTCCCTTCGGGTATCGAAACCTAAAACCCAAAAACATTTTTTCGGAAAGGGCCGACGAGGATTTGTAAAATCAGGGCGACAATCCCAAAAGGGATGAAGAAATAGGGAGTTTGATTGAGAAAAGAGAAGGCAAAGCCAAAAATAGCGATCGATTCGGCGAGCCCCATCCGCAGAATGGTAGTAGTTTGAATAGCGCTATTCATATTGTCGAAATCAAAGAATAGTTTTTGAGAAGCAGCGGGAGAAAAAGTGGCCTCACTTTTATTTTTAAAAACGAGTGGCCAGAGAACCGATAGAGAGCCCGCACTTAAGCTTAAAAGAACCATAATGAAAAGTATCAAGTAATTTGATTCTTTGATCACCCAGCTCATTTCCCATTCGGGATTGTTTTGCGGAAAATAAAAGAGAATCCCTGCATAAATAAACATAGAGATGTGAAGTTGAATGGCTTGAAATTTTAATGTTTTATTTTGGAAATTCACGAATTTCTCCTTAAACAGGTTGTTGTTGAGTGAGGCAATGGATCGCTCCCATGCCATAAATTAAATCCCGACAATCAAGCCCGATGACTTTACGCTTTGGGAATAGTTTTTGTAAGCTCTCGAGCGCAATCGCATCATTCTTATGTTTGTAAATGGGCACGAGCACCGTTTGATTAGCAATGTAAAAATTAGCGTAAGAGGCAGGCAGGCGGCCGTCTCCGTCGTCACGGTCTAATTGCCCAGGCATCGGCAGGGTGACGATTTTGAATTCTTTTCCGTCCTGATCTTTTAAGCGCCTGAGCTTTTCTAAATTTTCTTTTAAGGGTTCATAATTGGAGTCCGAGGGATCCTCTTCAATAACCGTCACAATCGTATCTTCAGACACAAAGCGGGTGATATCATCGATGTGGCCATCGGTATCATCGCCTTCAATGCCTTCGCCCAACCAAAGAATATTGGTGACGCCCAAATACTTTTTCAAATAAGTTTCGATTTCTGTTTTTGAAAGTTTTGGATTTCGATTTTTATTCAATAAGCATTGCTCGGTGGTGAGCAAACTCCCTTTTCCATTCACATCGATAGAACCGCCTTCGAGGATAATACCTGGCTCGATAAAGGGGATATTAAGCAAATGCGAGATGCGTTGAGGAATATCGTCGTCTTTTTTCAAGCATTCGTATTTGTTTCCCCACGCGTTGAAGAAGAAGTCGAGGATGCAGACCTCTCCCTGACCCTCTCCTTTGTAAGGAGAGGGGAATTCTTTTTTTTCCCCCTCTTTGCGAAGGAGGGGGGAGGGGGAGGTCTTCACAAAAATCGGTCCATAATCTCGAATCCAAGAGTCGACGGTTGAAATGAGATGGATTTTTACGTTTTCTAAATGGGTATTTCGTTTTTTAATTTGAGTCTGAACGGTGTATTGGGTTGATTCATCCTCCACAAGAAGATTAACGCGTTCATGAGGGCTTAGAAGCTCAATCATCTGCAAATAGATTTCTTGGGCCGCCTCGATTCGATTGGGCCAAGTGATGGGATCTTTTGGCCAAGTAATCCAGGTGGCGGTATGAGGGCCCCATTCAGCGGGCATGTAAAAAGTGTTATTCATAATCGAGAGGATTGGTAACTGAGATATAATCTTGGGCTTTGTCTAAAAGTAGTTGGTCATTGGTTAAAAGATGGGCTTTTTCTTGGATTGCTGTGCTGAGAATAATCGCGTCGGGCAGTCTTAAACCCGTTTTGCGGCGAATATCCGCCGTGAGTTGAGCTTCTTTAAAAGAAGAAAAACCAATTATTGCCAATTCATTGGAATCTATCCATTGCCGCAGGGTTCTTTTCTCTTGAGAATTTGCTCCCGTTAAGAACTCTGCAACGCAAACCAGACTTGTCGCAAGGTCTGATTCAATAGTTCCCGACTCTTTGAAGTAAATAAGAGTTCGTTTGGCCAAAACAAGATCGATAATAATATTTGTATCGAGGTGAAAAAAGGGCATTGATTAATAGTCCCACTCTTCCCGGAGTTTACGCTGGTAAGTGACTGGATCGGGGCCAAAACTAGAGCTTTTCCGCGGTTTTTCTTTAAGTAGTTTTTTGAGAAAGGAATTTTTTTCTTTACCTTTTTTAGGTTTAGTTTGGAGCATGAGTTTTATCCCTTCTCGAATGATCTGCGATACACTTCTCCCAGCTTGTTGGGAGGCTAAGCGTTTCAAGGCTTTTAATTCCCCTTCTTCTAAATAAATAGTTGTTTTGGTCATATCTGTTAAGGTGCCATACGTATGGCACTGTGTCAATAGCAGTGCTATTGCATCGGAATAAGCTCCACATTCACTTTTGAAGGATTGCCCTTCTGAATTTTACCGATAGCGGGCTTAAATCCAGTAAGTTCTAATTTGTAGTCATAGGTTTCATTTTTATTCAGGCGTAATTTTAAGGGCGTTTTGTAGCTTTGTGTTTGCTCATTGTTCAAGGTTAAACTGGCACCTTTTGGTTTTGAATCAAAGCTAATCATCACAGCATCAGAGTCTTCATCAGGACTTAAAATTTTTCTTTCTCTTAAATCGACGAGATAATTTTTCTGGGCATAGGAATAGACCTGGATATCAAATTGATAAGCAGGAATCCCGGGATATTGAAGAAGCACATGATGAGAACCTTCGGGGAAAGTTTCAATAATAAGAGGCGTTTTGAGAGGGAGCTCTTTTTTATCGATAAAAACTTTTGCGCCTTCAGGTTTTGAGGTCAAAAATAAATTAGAAGGTGGGCAGTTGGCCGCCTGAGAGTCGCCAAGACTTTCAGGTTTTGATTTTTGGACGGTCTTATCAATAAAAGAGTAGGGGATTTTTCTGTTTTTGTAATCCACTTTTTTTCCGGAAGTCCCACAGGCTTGAAGTGAATGAGGTAAGAAAAAAATCAAGACTAAACTTAAGAAGAGGAGAAACTTACTAAGCTTGAACATGATCTACCTTTCTGGAGATTGCATTATACAAAACTTACAATTTATAAGTTTCAGATCTTCGGCACGTGAGAAATGGCCAATCTTTTCTCACTTTTTCTAATTCCGATAAATCACAGCTGCTTATTATGATTTCTTCATCGTGATGAGACGCTTTGCTTAAAACTCGACCGAGTGGATCTGCAATAAAAGAGCCGCCCCAAAAGCTCAAATGATCTTCAACCCCGGTGCGATTGGTTGCAGCCACAAAAACGGTGTTGGCAATGGCATGGGCACGTTGAATGGTAAACCACGCGTCGTATTCGGCTTTACCGAGCTCATTGGCTTCAGGCCGTTCCACAGGCCAGCCAATGGCTGTTGGGTAAAAAATAATCTCGGCCCCTTGAAGCGCTAAACTGCGAGCCCCTTCGGGATACCATTGATCCCAACAGACTTGAATACCAAGAGTTGCAAATTTGGTTTTAAAAATAGGAAAACCCAAATTACCGGGCTTAAAATAGAAGAGTTCGGAATAATAATTGGCAGGGTCATCCGGAATATGAACTTTGCGATACTTTCCTAAAAATTTACCATCAGCATCAATAGCGCAAGCGGTATTGTAATAGTTGTTTTGATCTTTCTCAAAGAGCGAGGCAACCAGAACGACTCCCAACTCTTTTGCAAGTTTACATAACTTATCTGTGGTAGGGCCAGGGACAGCTTCTGCCAATTCAAAAAACTTTTTATCATTTTGCTGACAAAAATATCGCGAATTAAATAATTCTTGAGTAGAAATGATTTGTGCACCACGCGAAGCGGCTTTTCGGATGGCGTTTAGGGTGTGTTCTAGATTTACTGACAAAGATTCCTGGCAGGAAAGTTGAAGTAAGCCTAGGGTAACAGAGTGGGATGGGTTCATTCTTACCCTTTTAGAACTTCAGCTTAAATTCTTCAAGATTGTTTTTTCAAGGGAGGGTATCAGGTTTCCCCAATTTTCGTCGATTTTTTTAGTTACGAGAATGCTGTTATCTGAGATTAAAATTTGATCAATAGGACCGGTTTCGAATATCGCTTTGGCAAGAGGGTCACTTTCCGCTTCTTTTAACGAACGGAATGCTTTGCTGCCGGACTGAAGAATGGCTCGATTGAGCATAAAACGGACGGCATTGGGGTTGGGAGTTGGTTCAACTCTAACAAGCGTTTCAGGCATAAAAACCCTTTAAGTAAAAATAGAATTTAGTTCATTGTCGGATAAATAAAGTAGAAATACAAGAAAGGAATTGAATGATGGATGCAAAACCTGTTTCAGATTCTTCGGCCGAATTTACTCACTTAGTTCTCCCTCCCGATACGAATGCCTTAGGCACTATTTTTGGAGGACGCGTGATGGAATGGATCGACATTGCTGCGGCAATTGTCGCAATCCGCCATTGCCGAAAAATCGCTGTGACAGCCAGTATGGATGCACTTCATTTTATCTCGCCTATTAAATTAGGGGATATTGTTGTGTTAAAAGCCTCGGTCAATTACGTGCATAAAACATCGATGGAGATTGGGGTGCATATCGAATCTGAAGCACCCAATACTGGTGTTCGTCGCCATACGGCCAGTGCTTACCTGACTTTTGTGTGTTTAGATTCCGCCGGTAAACCCACTGAAATTCCTGGGCTCATCTGCGAAAACTCCGAAGATAAGCGCCGATTTGAAGCGGGGAAAAAGAGGCGCGAAGAGCGATTGAAGCTTCGAGAGTCATTTACGGGCAGAGCTCCTGTTTAAGTGAGGGTCCGTAAGGACCTTCGGCCAGCTCTGCAGTACTCGCACAACTCGTTTTAATTTCTTATGCATTGGGGGAGTAAGAAGTAAAAAACTTTTTCTCAATCGTATGAAGCAAATCAATGAAATCGTTAAATCCAATTGGTTTCTTAAAGTAAAAGCTGGCGCCCAAGACATAAGAGTTTTTTTCATCTTCGGAATTAATTGAAGTGGTTAAAACGGCTACCGGAATGGAAGCCAGTTTGGGTTCTTCTTTAATTTCTTTTAAAGCCGTTCTGCCATCTTTTTTAGGAAGGTTGAGATCTAAGAGGATTAAATCAGGAAGTCGCGAAAGTGTTTGAAGGGTATGGAGAAGATCGACCCCATCTTTGACGCGAATCAATTCCCATTGAAGCCCGGTTTTTTGAAGTGCCAGCTGCAACAAAAAGTAATGATCCTCATCATCTTCAGTGACTAAAATAAATCGAGAGAGTTTTTCAGTCATTTAAGTTGTTTGCTCCTGGTAGCGGGGAAGAGTGACGAAAAAGGTAGTGCCTGCGTCGGGTTTGCTTAAAACCTCAATTTTGCCTCCATGGCGTTTGACAATCCTTTCGCAAAGGGTCAGCCCAATCCCGTTTCCTTCATATTCACTGCGTGGGTGAAGGCGGTGGAAGGGCTCGAAGATTTTGCCTTGAAACTCTTTCTCAATCCCAATGCCATTATCTTCAACTTTTATAATAACAACTTTTTCCTCTTTGCTCTTCTGATTTTGAATTTTTACAGTCAAAGGGCGATCTTTTTTTCTAAATTTCAAGGCATTGCTAAGTAGGTTTTGAAACAATTGTTTAATTTGGGTGATATCTCCATAAATCAGAGGGAGCGAGCCTAAGTCGAGGGTGGCACCACTTTCTCGAATACGCAAATCCATTTCTTGAAGCAGGGTGCGGACAATTTCTTCTAAAGAAATTTTCTGAAAAGGTTTACCGCGGGTATTAATGCGCGCGACTTGCAGAATATCTTCGATGAGTTGTCTCATGCGACTTGCACAGGCGCCAATTCTTTCGATGGGGTAACGAATTTTTTCATCTAGATTCGAATTTAAATTAGATTGGAGTTGATCGCTGTAGGCATTAATAATGTAGAGAGGTTCGTATAAATCGTGAGACGCTGTATAGGCGAATTGCTCGAGCTCTTGATTAGAGCGCTCCAGTTCTATTTTTTGCTTTTCTAGAGTTTCTTGGGCAAGCTTAAGATCGGTCACATCAATGGCCATTCCGCCTGTAAAATATTTACCTTTATTTTTAAGAGGAAATTTAAATACGCGCCAATCATGCATTTTCCCATCAGGGGTAGGGGCGCGCTCATAAGTTTCGATTGTCTTATTTTTTTGCAGGGCCAAAGTGTCGTTTCGACGAAATTGATCTGCAATCTTACTGGGCCAAAGCTCATAGTCTGTTTTACCTTCTGCTTCTTTAGCGCTTATTTGAAAAGTATCGGTGAAAACTTGATTGACGAAAACCATGCGCCCTTCGTTGTCTTTTATCCAAGCAATTGCAGGACTATTTTTCATGAATAAAGCGAAACGTTCTTGGCTTTCTTTGAGGGCATTTTCAGCGATTTTGCGCTCTTGAGATTCTAAATGAAGAGAAATGAGATTAGCCAAGGTGGTGGCAAAATCTTGATCTTCCGAAGTCCATTTCCTTTTCTTGCCTACATGTTCATGGCAAATGACACCAAGTATTTTGCCATGCAGACGAATAGCAATGTCTAGCATTGAGCGAATACGTAGAGGTTTGAGATAATTTTCGGTGAATTCAGAGGTGCGTGAATCTGTCCACGCATCTTCGGTCGCGAGCAGTAGATTCTTTTCGATAGCTTTAAAATAACGGGGATAGTCTTTTGCTTGAAGTCGAAGTCCTTTTTCGTGGGTACGACTGCTTTTGAGATAGAGGTTCTCGCAATAAATTTCGGTGTGCTCTTGATCAAAAAACCAGATACTGACCCGTTCTATTTTTAGAGTGTTTGCAGAAATTTCGACAATTTTTTTAAAGGCTGTTTTTAACTCTACTGAACTCATGGACATGAGTTCTAAAAGGGCTTTTTGATAAGAGGCTGCTTTTTGAGTTTGACTTTTAAGATGAGCCGTTGCTTTTTTATAATTTGCGACAAGAGAACGAGCTCTTTTAGTAGGAGATTTGCGCCGAATTTGTCTCTTTACTTTTTTCATAAAAGTATAGGATGCTTAAAAAAGTTTTTGCTATTGTGAGCGAAAAAGTATTTCTTGGAAAGTGAAAAGATAAGACATTGAAATAAATCAGATTAATTTAATTTTTTTTCAAAGTCGGTCTTTATAAAGTTCAGTCTCATAAGGAGAGCAGATGAAGAAAAAAATCTTAGTGGTAGAAGACGATTTCGATAGCCTGAATTTAATTAAAGATAGAATCGAAGCCTTAGAGTACGAATGTATCACCGCCATGCAACCCCGCGAAGGATTGCAAAAGGCCATTGAACATCAACCCCAGTTGGTTATTCTGGATTTAATGCTTCCTAAAATGAGTGGATTTGGTTTTTTAAGAGAATTTAAAAATCGTAAAGAAATAAAACAAATTCCTGTGGTGGTTTATAGTGTTATCAATGATAACGAAGTTGCTCAAGAAGCGATGAATCTAGGCGCAAAGGGCTATATTACAAAAACGTGCAGTCAGCGCGAGTTCGTTCACATGGTTCGAGAATGCGCAGCCTGAAAATTCTCTTTTCTTTCTTCCTTCTTTTTTTTTCTGCTCATCGCTGGAGTAATTTATTATGCAATCTGCCCCAATCCCTTGACCTTTTTGAAGAAATCCGAAGGAATTCTTAAGCTCTCCGACGATAAAGCTCTCTCCGTTTTCCACAACAAGGAAAAATTAAATCTCATTACTTATAATATAGGGTATGCCTCGGGTTTAAAGAATAACCAAGCTTTGGCCTGGACGAAATCTGAAATTGAAGAAAATCTAAAGGCGATGACTCTCGCTCTTCAGAAAGCAGATCCGGATCTGGTGTTTTTACAAGAAGTAGATTTTGACGCCAAAAGAACTTTTCACATCAATCAAATGGACGTTTTAGCCAAACAATTGCACCTACCCTATGTGGCGTATGCAATTACCTGGAATAAGCATTATTTGCCGTGGCCCTATGGACTTCCTTCTAAAAATTATGGTCAAATGCTCTCAGGCCAGGCCATTCTTTCTCGCTATCCCATTTTGAAACAAGAAGTCCTTAAGTTCGCAAAACCCTCCCGTAACCCTTTTTGGTATAATTGGTTTTATTTAGATCGGATTGCCCAACGAATTGAAGTTGAAATGCCCAACAAAGATATTTTTATTTTTTATAACGTACATCTCGAAGCTTTTGATTCGCCGGAGCGTTTGGTGCAAATCAATCGTCTTCTGGATTGGGTGAAAAAAGAAACCACCTCTTTTCTTTGGGTGGCAGGTGATTTTAACAGCACGTCTTATAGTATTTCTCAGTCTGTAGAAGAAAGCCCAGAGGCCTTAAATATATTTATTGAAAAGAGTGGATTAACAAATGCAGAAACCAAAGATCCTTTTTATACTTTTCCCAGTAATCAACCTGCCCGAAAAATCGATCAGATTTTTTATCGTTCAGGAAAAATAGAATTAGAACGCGTGGGAAATATCATGCCTTTAACAGCCAGTGATCATTTGCCTGTTTCAGCAATTTTTAGGCTTTACTAACCGCGTTGACTTTGCCATCTAAGTTTCGGAATTAAAGTGTCTCTTATGATGATAGAAGAAAACCTACCTTATATTTTAGCTGCTGTGGGAGGATTGATTTTTTTAATCCTCGTTTTGGTTTTTTGGAAAAGAAAAAAGAAAAAAACCGATTCGACCCCCTTAACTCAAGGGCTTAAAAAATCTCATGATAATTTTTCGGGTAAGATTGACGAGTTGGTGGGGCGTAAACCCAAGATCGACGAAAAATTATTTTCTACCTTAGAGGAAATTTTACTCAGCGCGGATGTGGGCGTTAAAACTACTCAAAAGTTATTAAAGCTTATTTATGAAGATCTTACCAGCTCCGGCAAACAAGATATCCGTCATTTAAAACATTTCTTAAAACAAGAACTGATTCGTTTTTTGAAGGTTGAAAATCAAAATACTCCCTTCTCAGGAGTTCCCCCCAAAGTTGTGTTGGTCGTGGGGGTTAATGGAGTGGGAAAAACCACCACGATTGGAAAATTAGCCAGAAAATATAGAGTCAAAGGACAAAAAGTCCTGCTTGCTGCGGCCGATACCTTTCGCGCAGGCGCCATTGCCCAACTCAAAGTTTGGGCGGAGAGGGTAGGGGCTCACACCTTAGCGCAGAATGAAGGGGCCGATCCTGCGGCGGTAGCCTACGATGCAGTCAAGGCAGCGAGCGCCCGCGGCATTGATGTTGTGATTATTGATACCGCCGGAAGATTGCACACTAAAGTCAATCTTATGGAAGAAATGAAAAAAATTAAGCGGGTGGTGGGTAAAGCTTTAGAAGGAGCTCCTCACGAAGTTTATTTGGTGGTGGATTCAACGACAGGTCAAAACGCCTTAACTCAAGCGCGAGAATTTCATGAAGCTCTAGGCTTAACCGGTTTGATTCTGACAAAGCTTGATGGAACGGCCAAAGGCGGGATTGTGGTCGGAATTCGCGACGAGCTTAAAATCCCTATTCGTTACATTGGCGTTGGCGAACGGGGGGATGATTTGCGTGAGTTTGATGCAAAAGAATTTGTAGAAGCATTACTCTCTTAGAATTTCCTTTTTCTTTTACCTACAATCGCCTAAAATTAAATACTTCAATGCCTCAATCGTCTTTCATGGAATTTATCGCGGCCATTGCTATTTTTCTATATGGCATTCGTGTGAGCCGTACAGGGTTGCAGCTCTGGGGCGGCGATCGTCTCCGATCGGTAGTTGCCTCCTTAACCGATCGCCGTTGGCTAGGATTAGGGGTTGGAGCTTTTGTTACCCTTCTTTTTCAATCTTCCGCCGCAACGGTAAATCTTTTAGTCTCTTTTGCAACTTCTGGCTTTATAAGCCTTTCCCAAGCCATGAGTGTTTTATTGGGAGCAGATATTGGCACCACGTTTGTGGTTGTTTTACTTTCGGTGCGTAAAATCTCCCAATATGCGTTGTTGATTTTGCTTATTGGCGTTTTGTTGGAGATGTTTACGCGCAGTAAGCGCATGCGTTACTTGAGCATGATTTTTATTGGGTTTGGCTTTATATTTTATGGCTTGCACTTGATGGTCGTGGGCATGGAGCCTTTTAAGCAGAATGATTACTTCATCCAATGGATTCGATTTTTTTCTGTTCGTCCTGCCTTTGGTTTTTTCATTGCGGCCGCTTTAACTCCCTTTCTTTCGAGTGCAGGCACTTTAGGGCTTGTCTTGGCTTTTTCTTTTTCGGGGATTTTAAGTTTTGAGGCGGCGCTTCCTTATGTGCTCGGTGCGAATATTGGCACTTGTTTCACAGCCTTAGCTTCTTCTTTTTCAGGTTCTACGACCGGTAAACAAGTGGCGGTCGCGCACTTACTTTTTAAATTAGTAGGGGTAGCTTTATTTTTTCCTTTTTTACCCCAGTTTGCCGATGCCGTGCATTTTATTGCCCTTAAGTTTCCCTTCATCAATGAAAGTGGTGAAATTGCACTGGCGCATATTTTATTTAACTTAACCTTAGTTGTTCTCTTTTTCCCTTTCATCAATCAAGGCGTTTGGCTGCTACAAAAATTAATTCCTCCTTCGCGCAAAGAAGCCGAAAATCCTTTTGCGCCTCGTTATTTAGACCTCCAGAGTTTAGATACTCCTCCACTGGCATTTGCCAATGTAAAGCGAGAGCTTTTGCGGGTGGCCGATCTCGTGCACGCGATGTTTCGCGACAGCTTGTATTGCTATCAAAAATCCGATCCGGATTGGGTGGATGAAATCGAGGCAAAAGATAATACCGTCGATTTGCTCGATCGCGAAATTAAGCTTTATTTAGCGCGGCTTTCCCAAGAAGATTTAACCGATGATCAGGCAAAACTCTCTTTTCATTTGCTGGGAATCACGGCCACCTTTGAAGAGATTGGCGATATCGTCGTTCAAAATATTCTCGATATGGCTGGAAAAAAAGTGCATCAAGCCCGAGAATTCTCAGATGAAGGGTGGAGTGAGATCTGCGCTTATCATCATAAAATCCTTCAAAGCTTTGAATGGGCGATGTCGGCATTGGCCTCAAATGATCAAGAATTAGTTCATAAAGTTCTTCGGAGTGTGGAGCACTGCACTAAAGAATATGAAGCGCTTCGCGATCGTCACGTCAAGCGTCTTCAAGAGGGGTTGAAAGAAAGTTTTGAAACCTCGTCCATTCATTTAGACACTTTATCTGCCTTTTCCCGTGTCTCGATTTTAATTGGGGATTTGGTTCGCCCCATTCTCGAAATTAAGCTCTAATTTTTCTGTTTTGTTCCTCAGCAAAGTCCGCAAAGTTAGTCTCTGTATAGCTTTGTTAAAATTTGCTTAAATTTTCTTTTGTGAACTTTCTACCACTCTTCACTCAATTCGTTTAAAATTTTCAGATGCATCTAAAATTTAAATTAAAGGAGGAGTGCATGCAAACTTCAATTCGGTTCCTTGGAGTTTTGTTTTTGCTTTTTTTAGGCCTTATGAATTGGGGAGCGTGTAACTCTTCTTCGGATTTCGGTTCTTCGGGAGCAGGTCCCGTATCGGCGACGGGATCCAGCAGCACTTTGACGGCAACTGGCTCTCCGAGCCCGAGTCCTTCTTCGTTAACTCCTCCTCCGGCGCCAAGTGGACCCTATGCTGCGGCTACGACAGGTCGGGGTTTTGTGATTAACATGTTTGCGATGACTAGTAGCTCTGAAATACCTGCCGGGACAGATCAACGTGTTGATGTGGAAGTTACGCGAACCGGTGGCGAGGATCGAGAATTGCGCATTACGCTTGAGGGTATAGACCCACCGGATGCCGGAATTCATGCGATCACAGAGCCCGTTTTGGCAGGCACTAATGCTGCCGCGTTTCCCATTGTCGTGGACCGTACCGCGGTTCAACAGGCTTATAATCTCCGTTTTAGTGTTTCTTCTCCCGATTTGACTCGGACCTTTACTTTACCCATGCGAGTGATTGCCCCCTTAACGGGCACTGGCGCAGGGCCTGGAGGGGCAGGATCAACACCTGCTCCTTGGGCAGATTGTGGGAGTTCTGACCCAGGTATCGGCACAGGCTTTGGGATTAGTGCTGTAGGACCCATTCCTTTTTTTGTGGGTCCACCTTCGCCTCCTACTAAACCTGCTTCGGCAAGAGATTTGGTTGTGGGAGTAGCGCGAACAGGAGAAACAGGGCCTTTAAATATTGCACTTCAGGCTATTATCCCGTCGGATTCTGGAATATCGGTTGATACCCTCGGTACTGATCGCGATGGAAGCAGCGTGGTAACCATTCCGGGAGGAGGGCAAATTCTTGCAGGTCAGACCTCGACTCAAATGCAAGTCGTGGTGCGTCGTGAAGTACCCGCAAGCTCTTATTGTCTTTCTTTTGAGGTGAGTTCTACAGGCCCTGCAGAAACTCTGACTCGACGTCGTTTTGGAGTGGTGCTTTGGACGAACGGCGCTCGACCTCCGACGCCTTAACTCCCTGAGTGGGGTGATTAGAGTTGTTAAGAATTGTTAAGATTAAAAAATAGTGAGATCATTTTGATTAAAAGTGCACAACTTTCATCCGTGAATTGCCGATACTCTCTAATGGAGGCTTTCCATGCCATTTTTTAAATTTAAATCCCTTTTCTTCTTTTTTATTTTGCTACTCGCTAGTGCTTGCGGAAATGGCTCTAAAACGAGTGGATCCGGCTCTTTTGTTTCTCCTTCGCCCAGCTTAACCCCATCATGCGGCGATTCGGTTTGTGACGCAGTGCACGGAGAAACCCCCGCGACTTGCCCCGCAGATTGCTCTACTCTTGGAGCGGGAGCGGTGACTCCCGGTAGTGGCCCAGGAGGTGGTGGTACAGGCCCTGGCGGAACTGGCCCGGGAGGCCCGTCGCCTTCCGCCACATGTGGCAATGGTATTTGTGAAATGGGTGAAAGCTTTGCAGCTTGTGCCTCAGATTGCGCCGATCGTCTTACTGCGGGTTTTGAAGTAGCCTCATTGGTTCCTGCTCATCTTCAAATGGATCCCGCCACGACCAGTTCTAATATTCACCTGGTGGTTCGTCGTTTTGGAGGAGATGTTTCGGTTTTAAATTTTGGTTTATCCAATACAAGTCCCTCCGAAGGTGGAATTACGGTAAGTGCAGGAACTATTGGCAGTTCAAATGAATTGGATTTTACCATTACAGTGGGTGCTTCTGTGCCCCCCGGTGATTATCATTTAACCCTTAAAGTTGATGGCCCAACTGGCGCGCGCTATGTAGATTTTTTGCTTAAAGTAAATCCTCCAACGGGTAGCGGAACACCTCCGGGTGGAGGCTCAGTATGCGGAGATAGGACTTGCACTCCGCCGGAAACAGCGGCGACTTGTCCTGCCGATTGTGGCTTTGATCCGAGTAGGCCTCCTGTTTGCGGCGATGGATTTTGTCATCCTGCAGAGACGTCGAGCGGTTGCCCCGCGGATTGTCCGGTAGGTCCTACTTGCGATAACGATGGGCTTTGTGAAGTGGGCGAAACTCCAGCAACCTGCGACCACGATTGTACTCCCGGTGGCTCGGTTTGTGGAAATAGCCGTTGTGAAAGTGGTGAGACAACAGCGTTGTGCCCTGCAGATTGTCCGGTAGCTCCAGGCGGGGGGATGGGTTCAACCTCAGGTACTTTTGAAGCACTTCCTGCTATTCCCATGAGGATTGAATCCAGCATGTATGCGGATTATCCGTTACAAATTCGGCGAATCGATGGCTTTGCGGGTGATGTTTCTGTGAGCGTTGAAAATGTGACTCCAACACGCGACGCAGCAAGCATTTTACCTGCGAGTCCGGTTATTTTAAACCCTAGCTCAAATATTCCGATCCGTATTGGTGTGAATCCATACATTGCTCCGGGAAGTCGACTCGAATTAACCTTAGCTTTGAGCTCATCTGGCATTACACGGCGAGTGACCATTCCCATCGAAGTGACTCAAGGTTTTGTAGTAGACAGTATGGATCCCATTTCGGCGACCATTGCAGCCGGGGGGACACGTACCGTGGAATTTGCTGTCAATCGGCGAGGGGAGACTGAAGCCATTACGATGGAGCTCGACGAAAATCCGCCGGAAAGCCCTTTCACGGTGGCAACGCGCACTATCCCTTCGGGTGCTACTTCAGGAGAAATGCGCATTAATGTAAATCCGAGCGCAAGGCCTGGTGATTATCGTTTAACTTTTTATCTTCATACTTCACGTACTTCGCGTTTTTTAAATTTTCCAATTACCGTGACTGCGCCGGCTCCTTCAACAAGAGGGTTAGAACTGGTGAGCTTAACGCCTGGAGGATCTCGTATTACAGCGGGCACCAGCCTTACGGAACACATTGTGGTGAATCGAAACAGCGAGCCCACAACCAATCCTATTTTAGTTCGAGGTCGAGACGTTTCCCCGATTCCGAGTGCGGGCAGTATTGGTCTTTCTGGACGCATCGAACCGGGTTCTTCCGAAGCAGATCTCGCTGTAACAGTAAGCCCCGAAGTACCTACAGGAAATTATATTCTCCTTCTGGAAATTTCAAGTCCCGCAACCATGATTCCTTATCCTTTAGCCATCCAAGTTGTGCGTCCGGATTCGGGAATGGCTCCCGGTGGTGGTACTCCTCCGATGGGATTTATCCCTCCCGATATCCCATATCCAGATTTACCCCCTCGAGCGTGTATCAATGACACAGAAAATATTTGGGTGGATGATGATCGTGGAGATGATGCAACTCATGAAGGAACGCGAGCCCGTCCTTTAAAAAGTGTGATCTATGCGCGAGAGCTTGCCGCACGCGCAAGCCCACAAAAAAATGTTTGTGTGTTTGAAGGAAATTACAGTGGTCGATCTGGCCCTTGTAGCGGAGGCGTTTGCACGAATTATACACTAACGGTCGACGTAAATATCTACGGAGGCTTTGCGTGGAACGGTTCGAGTGTAACTCGAGCTAATATTCGAGATCCTCTAGCTCGCAGAACAGTCCTTACGAATGATGGTGGCCGTCCTGTGGTCTCTTTCTATTCATCTTCTGAATCTAAAACTCTTGAAGGGTTTAGAATTATTGCGGGTCCTCAGTATTCTTCGGGTGCTTTAGTTTCTATCCAAGGCCCCGCTTTATTAAAAAACAATACCATCGCAATTGGAGATATGGCGCCTAGAAGCCCTCGTCCTAGCGAGAGTTCTCGTTTCATGCGGGTAGGCGTTTCTGTTTCCACTACTGCGGGAAATTCGATTCGCAATGCGGTTATTGAATCGAACCAAATTTCTGTGGGCAGGATTTATCCTTCTCAGGGAGCGGCAGTTGGAGTGCTTGTTGAGAATAATACAGCTCGGGGAGATGCCTCGATTGTGGATTTTACCGTTAAGAAAAACCAAATCGAGGTGGGGAGTGCTCCGGTCGCATCCGTGGGTATTCTTGCCACCTCCAACCGAATGGAGCCTGTTAATTCTTACCGAATTGAAGACAATACCATTATTTATGGTGCAGGTTTGCAAACTTCCGATTCGTCGTTGCTTCCCTGCCCCAGTGTAGATGGTTCAGATACAGTGACTTGCATCACTTCTGAAAGTGGATATTTAGGTGCGGTACCTGGTGAGTCGGGAGGAATTATATTAGGGAAAAAGCTTAATACCGGACTCACAGAACCCATTTTTGAAGATACTCGATTTACGAGTGCCCAGATTTTAAGAAATAATATTCACCCCAAGCTTCGCTATTTTGGAATTGCTCTCTCAGGTAATGCCTCTTACGGGATTGCTTTGCAAAACGGTGATATGTACACCGCTTCTGTAGTAGGTTCCAACATAGTACAAGCCAATCGGGCAAGAAAGACTTCTTCTGCGCTTTACCTCCATAAGGCAATGGTAAAGATCTACAACAATACGCTACGAGCAGGGTTAGCATCCGGTGGAAATCTAGTATCCTGTTCTTCGGAAACAATTCCAGTCCCCGGAGGAGTCGATGAAGTTTCACAGAATTGCGTGCTTGATTCCGTTTCTTCGGCAGTATTTGTCGATGACCGAATACCGGGAGGCACCGAGAGCCCTTATTTCTCTAACCTAGATTTGGTGAATAATATTTTCAGTGGAGAAAGGGGAGATGCCACGCATACACCGGTTGCGGGAATTTTCGAAGTTTATAATCGTCCGTCTAGTATCCGAGAGAGGAGTAATTTTAATAGTATTGTATTACTTCGAAACAATTTTTTTGATACTAGCTTGAGTAATCCCTTCGTTTTCTATCGTATCGGAGAAATTGAGGCGTGGCAAATTCCCTTCTCAGAAATTGTTAGTTTAGGAACTCGCATTCGTTATGCTTCGGCAGGCGGACAACCTGCGCGATCTATCAATAATACGCGAGGAGATCCGGGCCTCGTCAACCCTTCTCAGTTTGAGTTCCATCTTCTACCCGATTCTCCGATTGGTGCAGGTGGTGATTGTTCGGCTGATATTTTGAGATTAAATCCCAAAGAAATTGATGGGACTAATTTTCCGAGTATAGGTTGTGCCATTGGTGCAGATCAATTCGTATCGCCTTAAAAAGCTTTGCGTCTTGACCCCATGCTATCGATGTTTTAAGTCTGGCGTATGTTCATCGATAGCCATGCCCATATTAGTTTCGAAGATTATTCCCCTGAAGAAGTCAGGGAAGCAATCGATGCAGTCGATACCTTTCATCTTAAAGTCAGATAATTTTAATTGACAACATATTCGTTGTTTATCATAATAAACAGCGCGTATGGAGTTAAAATATATTCCCCGAAAACTGGATCTTCGTGGCTTGTTAGAGAAAAAGAGTCATTTTTTGTTCGGGCCTCGTCAGACGGGCAAAACCAGTCTTATCCAAAATACCTTATCTGAATTTCGATATTATAACCTCCTTGAAACAAAAACTTTTCTGGATTTAAGCCAGGATTTAGAACTGATTTCGAAAGAACTCACGCCCCGGGATAAAATTGTTATTATCGATGAGATTCAGCGTCTTCCGGATTTGCTGAATGTAGTCCAGCGACTTATTGAAGAGAAAAAAGTCCACTTTCTTTTGACGGGTTCGAGTGCGCGTAAGCTTCGGAGGGGAGGCGTTAATCTTTTAGGGGGGCGTGCTCGCTCTCGTACTTTACATCCTTTTTCTTTTTGTGAGCTTCAGGAAAAGTTTGACCTGAACAAAGCCATAAACAGAGGTCTTGTTCCTTCTATTTATTTTTCAGATGCTCCGGATGACGATCTCAAGTCTTATGTGGGAGATTATTTGAAAGAAGAAATTGCTTATGAAAGTTATACCCGAAATATTCCTGCTTTTAGCCGTTTTTTGGAAGTTGCAGCGCTTTCGAATGGGCAAATGATCAACTATACGACTCTTGGGAACGAAGCTCAACTCTCTCGATCAACGGTCATCGAATATTTTCAGATTTTAAAAGATACTTTAATTGCTTCCGAATTGTTGGCATGGAATAAAACAATTAAGAGAAAGGCCATTTCAACGAGTAAGTATTACTTTTTTGATCCAGGGGTTGTTCGATTTCTGCAGCATCGCTCTTCTATTCATCCTCGTTCGAAAGAATTTGGAGAAGCCCTTGAAACCTATTTGCATCACGAACTGAAAACTTACCATGATTATCATTCCCTGGGAGACCTCTATTATTGGCGGTCGGTCTCAAATTATGAAGTGGATTTTATCGCGTTAGAATCTGTTGCGATTGAAGTCAAGTCCACACAAAATCTGCAAGAACAGGATCTGAAAGGATTGAAGGCCTTGAAAGAAGAAAAGAAGAATGCGGTAAAAAAATTCATTCTTGTTTATTGCGGAGAGCGTTGCTTGCATTCCGAGGGAATTGATATATTTCCTCTATCAATTTTTCTCGAAAAACTTTGGGCCGAAGAGCTTTAGACTTCCGTCTTGACCCTACAAGCTCCTTTGTTTATTGCATACTGACAAGTCCTCAGATTATCTAACAAAGGGACTTGCGAGTACCAACCCCAGTCCTCAATTATAGAAATAAGGAATCTGGGATAGTCCCTGACCTTAGAATACGAATAAAGAAAGGGACAACAGGGCCGTAGGGAAAGTCCTCTAGGACTGTTAGATAAACAGCGGCCCTGTTAGTAAAGTTATGTTCATCGATAGCCATGCCCATATTAGTTTCGAAGATTATTCCCCTGAAGAGATCGAAGGCGTTCTTGCCCGCGCGCAAGAAGCGGGAGTTGAAGCCTTTATCAATATTGGTGCGGGCGAGGGGATGGCCGGAAATTACAAGGCCTTAGAGCTTGCTGAAAAACACTCCCACATTTTTGCAACCGTTGGCATTCATCCGCATGATGCGAAGTTAGTGAATGAGGCGGTTTTAGATGAGCTCCGTGTACTCACTCAAAAACCCAAGGTTGTCGCCTTTGGGGAAGTCGGGCTCGATTTCCACTACAACAATTCCGAACCCGAAATTCAGGAAAAAGTTTTTCGTCAAATGATTGGGCTTGCCAAAGAAACCCGCTTGCCGCTTTCCATTCATGTTCGCGAGGCCTACGATCAACTTTATCAAATTTTAGAAGAGGAAAAAGGTTTTGAAGGTGGGGGAGTCATCCACTGTTTTTCCGGAAATTGGGATTTTGCGAAAAAGATGATCGATCAAGGATTTCATATTTCCTTCTCGGGCATCATTACTTTCAAAAAAGCCGAAGAGTTGCGAGAAGTCGTTAAAAAAATTCCCACCGAATTTATGCTCATTGAAACCGATTCACCTTATCTCACTCCCGAACCGTTTCGAGGAAAGAAAAATGAGCCAGCTTATGTGGTGAAGGTTGCAGAAAAGATTGCGGAAGTAAAAAAACTCACGCTGGATGATGTCTCGCGGGTGACTACGCTCAATACGCGCCGTTTATTCCGCTTGGGAACGGTTAATCAAGAAGCAAAAGTCGCTTACCGCATTCGCAACTCTTTATATTTGAATATTACGAATGTTTGCACTTTAGCCTGCGTATTTTGCCCCAAGTTTACAACCTTTGAAGTGAAAGGTCATTATTTAAGGTTACCGAAAGCTCCTGGATTTGACGAAGTGGTGAAGGCGATGGGAGATTTTTCCGATGTGGATGAAGTTGTCTTTTGTGGATTTGGAGAATCGACGCAGCGGCTGGATTTACTCAAACAAATTGCTCAATTTGCACACGAAAAAGGCAAAAAAGTCAGGCTCGATACCGATGGCTTGGGAAACCTCATCCATAAACGAAATATAGTCCCAGAGCTCAAAGGCTTAATTGATGCGGTTTCTGTGTCGCTCAATGCGCCCGATGCGCAAACTTATGCAAAAGTTTGTCCGTCGAAATATAAAGAAGCCGCTTATCCTTACGTCAAAGAATTTATCCGAGAAGCAAAAAATTATATTCCGGATGTCACTGCGTCGGTGGTGGGGGTGCCTGGTTTAGATGTAGTGCGCTGCCAAGAAATTGTAGAGAAAGAATTAGGGGTGCAATTTCGATTACGCGAATACAACCAGGTGGGATAAAAAAAGACGGCCCCCAATGGAGGCCGCCTCGGCGTAACATTCAAGAAATTCTACTTACCAAATGCTAAGGTGAGCAACATCACCAAGTTTACAATCGGGATCAGCATTAAGATTCCTTGCCACGCCGGTCGTCCACGTTTTTCGCAAACTCCCATCCAAATTAGAGCAAAGATAACAATATTTACTACGGGGATAAGCATTAAGATAATCCACCAAATTGGCTTTCCTCCCAGCTGCAAAAGAAGAACTAGATTGGCGATTGGAATAAGAGCCATTAAGAACGATTGTCCAAATGGGCGCCCTTGTTTTTCGGCAATTTTGGCTAAGCAAAATGCGAAAAAGACATAGGCAATTAAATAAACAATGAGAACCCCAGCGCCTACTGCTGGATTCATCTGCATCTGCTGCACTTGTTCAGGTGTCATAAACCCCCTCCTTCGATTAAAGGTTATGAATTGGAAATTAAATTTCTAGGATAATATTCTTCTATCATGATTTTCAATAAGACTCATGCATTAAATGATGTGCGTAGACCAAGTCTCCATTTGACAGAACACCACTCTCTTCGTATGCACTCTTCGAATTCCTTCACGTCTTTGTAGAAAGGCAGAAAAATCATGGGTTTCTTTCCAAAAAATGAAGATTTCTTTAAATTTTTCAAACAAAGTGCGGTCAATATTCTGGAAGCGGCCAAAGTCCTGGAAGCTGAGATAGAAGTAGGCCAAATCACCGAGACAGGCTTGAAGCGCTTAGAAGAGTTGGAGCATCGTGGAGATCACATTACTCACGAAACCATGGAGAGACTCAACAGCACCTTTGTGACCCCCTTTGATCGTGAAGATATTCATCATTTAATTAGCCGTTTGGACGATATCCTAGATTTTATTTATGATGCCGCTGAAGCAATGGCGCTTTATAAAATCGCTCCTATCCCGTCTTCTATTCAGGAGCTCTGTCATCTCTTAGTAAAAATTGTCGCAGAAGTTTTGAATGTCGTTGAGAGGCTTTCGAATCTAAAGCGCCCTGAAATGATCTTAGCGATTTGTATTGAGATTAATCGTTTAGAAAATGAAATGGATAATATCCATCGACGTGCTTTGGCCCAGTTGTTTGAGAACGAAAAAGATGCCATTGCCATTATTAAAATTAAAGAAGTGCTCGAAGATTTGGAAACCGCGACCGATAAGTGTGAAGATGTTGCAAATGTGATTGAGGGTATTGTTTTGAAAAATGCCTAGCCCAAAATTGGTTTAATGATTTAGAGCTCTATGCAATCTATTCCTTTCCTCATTTTTTTTGTAGTTCTCTTAGCCCTCGCCTTTGATTTTATTAATGGCTTTCACGATGCGGCTAATTCAGTAGCGACCGTTGTTTCCACCCGAGTGCTTTCTCCGCGTTTTGCCGTACTTTGGGCTGCTTTTTTTAATTTTGTAGCGCTTGTGATTTTCGATGTGAATGTCGCCAAAACCATTGGCAAGGGCATTGTGAATCCTGAAGTCATGGATGTCGCCATTATCTTGGCGGGTCTTACGGGGGCTATTGTTTGGGATCTCCTTACCTGGTGGTGGGGACTTCCTTCTTCGAGCTCTCACGCCCTGATCGGGGGATTTGTAGGCGCCGCCGTCGCAAAAGCAGGGTTTGGATCTTTAATTTTTTCCGGTTTATTCAAAATTTGTATTTTTATATTTTTGTCCCCTCTAATCGGCTTGCTCTTAGGCTTTTTCTTCATGTCTTTAATTAATATTTTATTCGCTAATACAGCGCCTTCTCGCGTGGATCGCTATTTTAGACGGCTTCAACTTGTGTCGGCGAGCCTTTATAGTCTCGGACATGGGGGTAATGATGCCCAAAAAACCATGGGAATTATTGCGGTACTTCTTTTTTCAACAGGCTATCTTGGTCAAAAATTCTATGTGCCGATTTGGGTGATGGTTGCTTGCCATCTCGCGATGGCATTGGGCACACTTTTTGGAGGATGGAGAATTGTCAAAACAATGGGGATGAAAATTACAAAGCTTCAACCGGTAGGGGGCTTTGCCGCCGAGACCGCTGCAGCCTGTACTTTATTTGGAGCTACCATTGCAGGAATCCCGATTAGTACCACTCACACGATTACGGGTTCAATAGTAGGGGTGGGGGCTGTTCGCCGTTTATCGAGTGTGCGTTGGGGAATTGCAGGGCGCATTGTGTGGGCTTGGATTTTTACAATCCCTGCTGCGGCCATCGTTGCAGCACTGTGTTATCAAGTCTGCCGTTTTTTTCACATATAAGGAGCTTGACGTTGTCACAAGAAACAATACTCATTGTTGAAGACGAAAAAGACCTTGCAGAACTTCTTGCCTATAATTTGAAACAAGAAGGTTTTAGGGTGAAGCAAGCATCGACCGGCGAAGAAGGATATGAAAAAGCTATTC
>CAYWGE010000002.1:0-10326 GCA_964457215.1 uncultured Pseudomonadota bacterium | reverse complement strand
TGCTTCCCAAAATGAATGGGTTGGAGGTTTGCCGCCGTTTAAAGGCGCATGCTCAGGCCAAGAAAATTCCTATTTTAATTTTAACTGCCCGAGGTGAAGAGATTGACCGCGTAGTGGGTTTTGAAGTGGGGGCAGACGATTATATGACCAAACCCTTTAGTCCTCGAGAGCTTGTCTTGAGGGTAAAGGCGATTTTAAAGCGAGCGGGCGGGGGTAAAACTGAAACGCAAAACGAAGCAACTTTGCGCCATAAAGCATTAGAGCTGGATGCCGTGAAACATCGCGCCTGGGTTGATAAGAAAGAAATTATTTTAACTGCCACAGAGTTTAAACTTTTAGAATATTTACTCAATAGTAGAGGACGTGTGTTAACTCGTGACCTTCTCTTAGATCAGGTCTGGGGTTATGATGTGGCTGTAACTACCCGTACAGTCGACACCCATGTGAAACGACTGCGAGAAAAGTTAGGTAAAACAGGGGATATTATCGAAACGGTACGCGGTGTAGGTTATCGTCTCAAAGTATAAAAGTATACTGACAAGTCCTCAGTTCAACTGACATTTTGGACTTGCCAGTACGAACATGGCCATAGAGAGAGGCCTCTCGGCCTGTTATATAAACTGCGGCCCTGTTAGTAAAAGGTGGTATTGTTTTGCGCTCCAAACTTTTTTGGAAATTTTATAATGCATATCTTTTTATTATTCTCCTGTGCCTATTGATTAGTTATTTCTTCCTACAATCCCATTTCAAAAAAAATCTTATTCAACAAACTGAAATTCAGCTTCAACAAATTTCCCTGTTGGTAAAACAAAGTATAGAACATCAAGCTTTAGGCCGTTGGAATGCGACAGAACTCGATCCCCTTATTGATTATCTCTCGAAGGATTTACTGGTTCGAATTACGTTGATCGACGCCCAAGGTAGAGTAGTGGCCGATTCTAGCTTGAGTGGAAACGATCTTTTGCAATTAGAGAATCATCAATTGCGTCCTGAAATACTTTTGGCCAAAGAAAAGGGTTACGGAATTGCTTCTCGTTATTCTACAACCTTAAGAACCCCCATGTTATATGTGGCGACTCCATTTCAAGAGGGGGTTTTACGGGTGGCCTTGCCTTTGTCGGGCCTGCAGCATTCCTTAAATCAGCTTTATCGACTTTTAGGGTTAGGGCTATTTCTTGGAGCCTTGATTTCGGCGGGCGTGAGCTTAATTTTAGCACGGCGCTTTAGTCAGCCTTTACTTCATATTAATGAGGCAGCTCTGCAGATGGCTCAGGCAAAATTTCAAGTCCGACTTCCAGAGCGAAGTAATGATGAACTCTCTCAATTAGCGCAAAGCATGAATCAACTTTCTTACAAAATGGGAGAGCTTGTTCAAAAACTCTCGGAGGAAAAGCAGCAACTCCAAGTCATTTTAGATAGTATGATTGAAGGGGTGATGGTGCTTAATGCCGAAGGTAAAATTGTGCTCACGAATCCGGCGTTGTGTGAGTTTTTCTCGTTAACAGCACCTGTTGTAAAGAGTACACCCCTGGAGTTGGTGCGCAGCCCGGATTTGCAGGAAATAGTAACCGAGGTTTTAACGGGCAAGAATTTTATTGGTCGTGAAATTGAGATCTACCGGGGTCTTGATCAACGTTATCTGCGGGTGCACGCTTCTCCCTTAAAAGCAGAAGGAAAATTTCAAGGGAGTGTACTGGTTTTTTACGACCTTTCACAAGAAAAGCGCCTTGAAACCATTCGCCGGGATTTTGTAGCGAATGTCTCTCATGAACTAAAAACTCCTTTAGCTGCAATCCAAGGATACACCGAAACGCTTTTATCGGGGGCTTTGAAGGATGAAAAAGTTGCCTTAAGTTTTTTAGAAAAAATTGAAAAGAATTCTGTAAGGTTAAATTCAATCCTTCAAGATCTGTTAGATCTTTCTAAAATTGAATCGGGTCGTTACGACTTGAAGTTAGAGCAGATTCTTTTAGCTCCCATACTAGAAGAGCTCCGCAATGTATTTGAAAAAACGATTCGTGAAAAAGAGCTTCGTTTTGAAATTGAGGGAAATCAAAATTTAAGTTTGTGGTGCGATGCCAAAGCTTTAAACCATATCTTAAGTAATTTGATTGATAATGCGATCAAGTATTCTAGTTCAGAAGGAAAAATTGTCCTTAAGATCAGCTCTGAAGAAGAAGGGGTTTTGTTTACGATTCAAGATACAGGGGGAGGAATTGCACCCGAGCATCTTGCCAGAATCTTTGAGAGGTTTTATCGGGTGGATGCTTCGCGTTCTCGCCAATTAGGAGGAACCGGTTTAGGACTTTCTATTGTAAAGCATTTAGTTCTGCTTCAAGGGGGTAAGATTTGGGTAGAGAGTGAGTTTGGAAAAGGAAGCTGTTTTTATGTTTTATTGCCCCAAACTGGAATTATTTAGACAAAAATGATAAGTTTAAAAGGTAGAATATAGGAGAAAGCTATGAAAACCAAATTTTTCATTCTGAGCTTACTGAGTGTTTTTGTGATTTCGGCATTGGCTTTCGCTAAAGACCCTTATGCGGGCTATGATTACACCCAAAGCCAATCCCTCACTTTTTATCATTATAAAAATCCCGAGGGGAAAAAAGACTTTTACATCGCGCGTTATCCTCAAAGCCTACCCGAAGAGTTAAAAGAGGAGTTTCCTCCCAAAACTTCGGAATGTTGGATCGATTATCAAGGCCGCGCTAACTGCCGCCCAGAGCGCAAGTAGTGAGTTTTATCCGATTCTTGTAAGTTTTTTTCTATCTCTTTGAAATTCCATAAAAAGCCCAGACACTTAAAAAAGATTTGCCCTCATCTTTTTTCTTAGGCTTCACACAAATGTCACAGAGCCCCTTTACTTAAGCTCCACTTCTCTCCACTCCTCTCCAGTTCGGAAGGAGTTAGGGAGAGAAGGTTTAGAAAGGGGACATTCATGTTCAAAAAAATTATATTAGGATTTTGCGCCCTCAGTGTGGTTTTGGGAATTAGTTCTCAAGCCTTGAGCGCTACTCAAAAGAAACATCACAAGAAGCGGCATAGAACTCATCATCATTCGAAAAATGAAGCTGCTCGTGAAAAACCGGCAAGTTTAACCCCCGCAGCTCCTACTCCAGAAACCCCAGCACCTGCTTCCTCCGGATGGTTTGATAAATTTGAAGCCGGTTGGAAGAGAGGCTTAACTTTTATCAATAAAGATCAGAAATATTCTTTGAAATTTAGAATTCTCTTGCAACCCCGTTACGAGTTCCAAAGTTACGACTCTGCTTTAGAATCGGGAAAAGATGATCAAAACACCTTCCGTATGCGCCGATTGCTTCTGTCTTGGGAAGGAAATGGATTCACCAAAAATCTCGAATATAAGGTGCAAGTGAATGCCGTCGCCTCGGAGTGGAAAGATTTCCTTGAAGACGCTTATATGAATTATCGCTTCATGGATCCTCTTCAAGTTGAATTCGGGCAATACAAAATTCCCTACATTCGGCAGCAAATCAACTCTTCGGGGCGTTTACAATTTACCGAACGGTCTTTGGCGTCGGATGAATTTCGTTGGGCCTCTACGGATGGCACAACCACCACCACGTGTACTCTCCCAGGGGGGGGGACGGTCTCCGGCACCGGAATTAGTGCTTGCGGTGGAGGAGCCATAAAAAGTTCCACAACGACCTATTCAGAACGTAAATTCCATTATGATACGGGTTTGATGTTGCAAGGACAGGCGTTTGATCGGCGCTTAGAATATTATGGTTCTGTCACCAATGGAACCGGTCCCAACCGTATCAATCTAAATTTCGTGTTTCTCTTTTTATGTCGATCGGTTTGGAATATTTTAGGTCAATATGGATATTCCGAAGCGGATGTCGATTATCTTGAGCATCCTGCTTTATTTTTGGGTGGAAGCGGTGGCTACAATTCACAAGACAATACTCAAACCAAGATTGCCCAAGCCGGCGGAGAAATCGGCTTCAAATATAAAGGGGCATCTCTTCAAGGCGAATATTTCTATCGTCATAAAAATCCTATTGCTGGGCCTACCACGGGAGACCATGGTTACTATGTGCAAGCGGGTTATACGGTACTTCCTCGTCGTCTCGAAGTTGCAGGCCGAGCCTCCCAGGTCTTTTTAGCAGGACCTAAGAATAATAAGTCGGAATATACCGCGGGTATTAACTACTATGTCTTTGGTCATGACTTAAAATTACAAGGAAATTACTCTTACTTGCCGACTCAATATGCGGCAGGGACGGCCAATGATCATCGATTTATTTTGCAACTCCAGACTTGGTTCTAATGTTTCCTCTCCAAACTCTTCTTTCTCTTATTCTTAATAGAGAGGGGAAGAAGAGATTTTTTGCTTAATTAAAAGTTTTTTTGGTTTTGTCACAAAATTGTCACAAATAAAAATTAGAAGAGATTTACTCAATAAAAGGAGAAATGATTATGAAGAAAATTTTTGCTGGTTTCTCAATGTTTTTTTTCTTCGCTTTAGCTTTATCGCAAACGGCCTCTGCCGATGTCGTTAAGATAACAGGGGCAGGAGCTACTTTCCCTTACCCTCTCTATTCAAAATGGTTTAGCGATTACAATAAACTCAATCCGAATGTTCAAATTAATTATCAATCCATTGGAAGTGGCGGTGGAATCCAACAATTAAAGGCCCAAACGGTTGATTTCGGTGCATCCGATGCCCCTTTAAATTCCGATGAAGAAAAAGCAATGCCCGCTCCGGTTGTGCAAATCCCTTCGACGGGTGGCGCGGTGGCAATTGTTTACAATCTTCCCGGTGTTGCGAATGGTCTTAAATTAACTCCAGATTTAATAGGCGATCTTTTCATGGGAAAAATCAAAACGTGGAATGATCCGAAAATTGTCGCTTTGAATGCAGGCGTGAATTTGCCCAACACTCCGGTAGCGGTGGTTCATCGTTCTGACGGAAGTGGAACAACATACATTTTCACCGATTACATGGCCAAAGTGCATAGCGATTTTTATTGGAAAGTAGGGCGCGGAAAATCCGTCAATTGGCCTACGGGCATTGGTGGTAAAGGAAATGAAGGCGTTGCAGGTCAAGTAAAACAAACGCCCGGTGCAATTGGATATGTAGAATATGCCTATGCGGTAACTAACAAAATGAGCTATGCCGCTTTAAAAAACAAGTCTGGGAAATTTGTAGAACCTAGCCCAGCAGCCACCACCGCTGCCATCACCGCCATGGCTAATCAATTGAAAAAAGATTTGAGTGCTTCAATTACAGATGCCCCCGGTGATGCTGTTTATCCTATTTCGGGCCTTACTTATTTAATGCTCTATAAAAGTCAGAAAGACGCCGTGAAAGGAAAAACCCTCCTTGCTTTCTTGAAGTGGGCCATGGAAGGTGGGCAAAAAGTGGCGGGCAGCTTATATTATTCTCCGCTTTCGCCTGAAATTATTAAGTTAAACGAAGATAAAATTTCGTCGATCACCACCTCGAATTAAGCGCTTTGAATAAATTGAATTTAGAAAAGACACCTCCCTTGTGCGGAGGTGTCTTTTAATTAAGGGTTCCATGATTCATTCTCGCAAAAGTCGATGGAAAAACCCCGACACCCTTTTTAAGGGTATCCTTTTTCTTTTTTCTTTTTTTATCCTTTTTATTTTATTTGCTGTTACCGCCGAGATGATTCTTTCTTCTAAACTTTCACTCAAACAATTTGGAGTGGGTTTTTTATGGGGGAAAGTTTGGGACCCGGTTCATGAAATCTTTGGTGCTCTTCCTTTTATCTACGGGACTTTATTAAGCTCTTTGATTGCCTTGGTGATTGCGGTGCCCATTTCTTTAGGGGTGGCTCTGTTTCTGACAGAATTAGCGCCCGCTTGGCTTCGTACTCCTATTTCTTTTTTGATAGAACTTTTGGCAGCGATTCCGAGCGTGATTTATGGTTTGTGGGCGATTTTTGTTCTTCTTCCTTTTATTCGTACCGATATTTTCCCTTTTTTAAATAAGGTTCTCGGATTTTTGCCTTTTTTTGAAGGTCCCGTCTACGGGGCAAGCATGATGGCCGGGGGACTAATTCTATCCATCATGATTTTACCAACCATCACCGCCATTTCACGGGAAGTTTTTTTAACCGTGCCTCAAGAAATGCGTGAGGGAGTTTATGCCTTAGGTGGAACTCGATGGGAGACGATTCGCTGGGTAGTGCTTCGAGTTTCTCGTTCCGGAGTTATTGGTGCTTGTGTTTTAGGTTTGGGAAGAGCCTTGGGTGAAACCATGGCGGTGACGATGGTCATTGGAAACCGTCCAGAGATCGCCGCATCTCTATTTGCCCCGGGCTATAGCCTGGCATCGGTCATCGCTAATGAGTTTGCCGAGGCCACCTCTCCGCTTTATCTCTCTGCTTTAGTTGAAATGGGGCTAATCCTTTTAGGTGTCACTTTAATCATGAATATTTTGGCTCAACTTTTAGTCAAGCGCGGCAAAGAGGCGGTGCGTTTATGAGTGATGAATCCCTTTCTCGTCACCCGGAGGGGGGTGAGTTTCATCCCAAGAAAAATAAGTCGATTTTTGACCCCAAGGAGGCGAGTTTTTCTAGGGACAAGCTCTATTTTTACCGTAAATTTAAAAATCGTCTTATGATTTTTCTTTGCTCAGCCTCTACTCTTTTAGCCTTAGCTGTATTGGGGTTACTGGTGGGCTATGTGATTTACCGAGGAGCTCAGGCGATTAACCTGGATTTTTTCATTCATATGCCGAGTCCTGTGGGTGAAGTCGGTGGCGGTGTGGCAAACGGAATTGTAGGTACTTTTATTTTGGTGGGATTAGCCTGTATTTTGGGAGTGCCTGTAGGAGTTGCAGCGGGGCTTTATTTAGCAGAATATAGCCAAAGTAAATTTTCTGCGGTTGTTCGGTTTTCGACTAATATCTTAAATGGATTGCCGTCTATTGTGATGGGACTCTTTGCGTATGCAGTGTTGGTTAAACCTTTAAAAGGCTTTTCGGGTTTATCGGGGGGCGTTGCTTTGGGATTATTAATGATTCCAACCATTGTGCGAACAACTGAAGAAGTGATCAAGTTGGTGCCGTGGAGTTTGAGAGAAGCAGCGCTGGCTCTAGGTTTACCGCAATGGAGAGTTATTTTGTTTGTGGTGCTTCGCACCGCAAAAGCAGGAATTTTTACAGCCGTAATGCTTTCGGTAGCGCGTGTTGCCGGAGAAACGGCCCCCTTACTTTTTACTGCTTTTGGAAATCAATTTTGGAACACCAATATTTTTGAACCCATGCCCGCTCTGACTTTGCAAATTTTTAATTATGCGATAAGTCCTTATGAAGATTGGCAGGCCAAAGCCTGGGCAGGGGCATTGGTACTGATGGGATTTTGCTTAATCATTAATATTTTTTCTCGTTTTATAATTTTACGTGTAAAAAAATAATTTATCTCCAGTCTCCCTTATAAAGGGTTGAGTAGGATTTTATCTATGGCTCTTGGACTTAAAATTAAAGATTTGAATGCATGGTTTGGATCTAAGCAAGTGTTGCATGGTGTGAGCATGAATATTGAGCCTCATCAAGTGACGGCTTTGATTGGCCCTTCTGGATGCGGCAAATCTACTTTTGTCCGCTGTTTAAATCGAATGCACGAAGTGGTCGCTCAGGCCAAGGTTTCGGGAGAAGTTTTATTAGAAGGTCAAAACATTTACGACCCAAGCGTTGATCCTGTCTTGCTTCGTCGCCGAGTTGGAATGGTTTTTCAAAAACCCAACCCATTCCCCACACTCTCTCTCTTTGATAATGTGATTGCCGGTTTAAAGCTAATGGGAGGTATTGACAAGAAACTTGCGGCAGAAACTGTGGAGCGTTGCTTAAAAATGGCAGCTCTTTGGGAAGAGGTGAAAGATAATTTACACCGACCTGGTACTTTTCTCTCGGGAGGTCAACAACAGCGTTTGTGTATTGCACGGGCCTTAGCCGTTAACCCGGAGATTTTATTGATGGATGAGCCTTGCTCCGCTCTAGATCCTATCTCTACCGCGAAGATTGAACAACTTCTCGAAGATTTAAAAAAGAATTTTACGATTGTGATCGTCACCCATAATATGCAGCAGGCTGCTCGTGTTTCTGAAAAAACGGCGTTTTTGTTGCAAGGTAAATTGATCGAATACGACGAGACAAAAAAGATTTTTACAAACCCTTCTTCGACTTTAACCGAAGATTACATTACCGGAAAATTTGGATAAAATTATGCAACATACCTCTAAAAATTACGAACATGAACTGGTCGACCTCCGCGAAAAACTTCTCACCATGGGGGGCAAGGTTGAGGAAATGCTCAGCTATGCAATGCGGGCTATTATTGAGTCAAACGCTCAAGTGGCTCGTGAAGTAATTGGAGATGATCAAATTATTAATCGTTTAGAAAAAGAAGTAGATGAACTCTGTGTTCATCTTTTAGCTCTTCGACAACCCACTGCATCCGATTTGCGCTTCATTATTATGAGCCTGAAAATCGTCACCGATTTGGAGCGTATGGGAGATTTGGCAGTAAACATCGCAGAGCGTGCCTTAGAACTTGTTCAAGAAGCTCCTTTAAAACCTTATGTGCATTTACCAATTCTTGCTCAAATGGCTCAAACAATGATGAAGGGGGCTTTAGATGCTTTTGTGAAGCGTGACGAAACCTTGGCTCAGAGTGTGTTGGCGCAAGATGATCAGGTGGATGACCTCACCCATAAAATTTTTGATGAACTCTTAGAACTTATGAAACAAGATCCAGCTCACGTCTCGCGTGCGGTACGTTTAACTTATGTTGCTAAATATTTAGAACGTTTAGCGGATCATGCCACGAATGTTGCGGAAATGGTGTTGTTTATGATTCGCGGCACCGATATTCGACATCAGTCTTCGAATTGATTTTTTTTACTGTATGAAAAAATATTTCGCAGAATTTATTGGCACTTTTTCGTTAGTTTTTGCCGGTTGTGGGGCGATTATAGTTGATCAAGTGCGCCCTGGAAGTGTGGGCCCAGTAGGGATTTGTTTTACTTTTGGCTTTGTAGTGATGGCGATGATTTATTCTTTGGGGGATATTTCCGGAGCACATTTTAATCCGGCGGTGAGCTTTGGTTTTTGGCGAGCAGGTCGGCTTTCTTTTAAAGAAATGAGTTTTTATTTTTTAAGTCAAATTCTTGCCGCTTTCTTTGCCATTTTTTTACTGAGATTTTTATTTTCTCAAAACGAGTATTTAGGTTCAACGCTTCCTGCCTCTGGTTTTGTGCTTCAAGCTTTTGTCTTAGAAATCTTCCTGAGTGCAATTTTAATGTTTGTGATTCTCAATGTTTCGACAGGTGCCAAAGAAAAAGGGGTGATGGCGGGTTTAGCAATTGGGATGACAGTCGCCTTAGAAGCTTTGTTTGGTGGCCCTATTTCCGGGGCGTCGATGAATCCTGCGCGATCTTTAGCGCCAGCACTTGTGAGCGGACATCTTGAATATTTATGGATTTATTTAAGTGCGCCATTTCTAGGAAGCTTCTTGGCGGTCTTTGCTTGCAAGGCGTGTCAGGCTGAAGGGTGTTGTGCTCCATGAAAAAAAATATTCTCTTTGTTTGTGTTGAGAATTCATGTCGTTCTCAAATGGCAGAAGCTTTTGCCAAAATTCATGGCTCCGAAAAAGTGAATGCCTATAGCTCGGGTTCAAAACCTTCCGGAACGGTAAATCCCAAAGCCATCGAATCGATGCGAGAATTAGGTTACGATCTTTCTAAGCATCAATCAAAATCTCTCCAAGAAATTCCTCAAGTTGAATACGATGCAGTCATTACGATGGGGTGTGGGGATGAATGCCCTTTTGTACGGGGGAAAAAACGTGAAGATTGGAAACTCCCCGACCCTAAAAATATGCCCCTTGAGGAATTCCGAAAAATACGCGATGCAATTGAGGAGAAGGTCAAAGAACTCCTTAAAAGTTAAAACATGGAGGGATGATGGCTCACTGGGAACACCGCCCTGAAAAATCCTGGAAAAATTTTCAATTTAATCAGCCCTATGCCAAGGGTCTTAAGCGTTTAAAAGAAGAAGTATTAGCCAAAACAGATTTTGATCCTGCTACGCTGTGGCAATGGGGAACCATGCAAGCCATGGCCTTAATTGAAATTTTGAAAGATGCTGAAAAAGAATTTGGCGAAGCAGGGCAAAAATTGGTCTGCAATGGGTTAAAAAAAATTGGTTTGGATATTGGTCGGCAGATTCTAGAAAATACTCAAAAGCCTTCTGAAATGACAGAAGCTGAATTTGTGAGTTTTTACGCCACAGTAATTAATCGCATCGCTTACGCCTCTTTGGAAGCCCCC
>CAYWGE010000001.1:0-36929 GCA_964457215.1 uncultured Pseudomonadota bacterium | reverse complement strand
TCAAGGTCTGCACGAATTCGGATATTTTCTCCGAAGGTTTTGTTGATATCTAACTCAACTTGATCCAGGTAAAAATTGAAGGTGTCATGGCTGGGTGCTGCAATACCACGAAAATCACCTAATTGACCTAAACCAGAGTTTGCAGTGTCAATATCGTTAACGCCACTGAAAGTGTTACCAGGGCCGCCTACGTATTTACTGTCATTCTGCCAACCCGTAACGACTGTTACGTTACCGCTGAGCTCAAGTCCGCCCGCGGCGCTTTTTTTATCGGCTGCGTTTAGTGTCCCAGCGCTCACTAAAGAGACTGTGGCCACTAAAGCAAGTAAGCCTAGTTTTTTCATTTTTTTCCTCTCCTTTTTTGTTTACGTTATTGCAAGTTACTTTAAAAACCGCCAGACGTTGATGAATAAAGTCTGGACTGTTTCGATAAAACCAAATTAATCCACATCAAACTACTATTACTTCCCCCTTTCTCCCCCTTCACTGACCCTAGTAGAATGAGGGGCTTAAATCATAAAACTATTATGGAACAATAGTAAGCTATTAGTTAGAGATGTACAAAGTTTTATAATATTTTAATAAAATTATAGATAATTTCAAGTATTTTATATAGTTGATAAAAATTGATAAAGATGGGTTGTCAGAGATCGAAATTAAGCTAAGGAGAGATTAAAGACCCCCTTAAAATAAGGGCTGTTGTTATCACCGCTTTAAAAAGACTGTCAAGCTTTTAATGCGTTGCGTTGGAGGACATAAAAAAATATGACCCCTATCAAAATTTTGATTGTTGATGATGATCCTCAAGTTCATCGAATTTTATCTAAGATGCTAGAAACAAAAGGCTACAAAATCTTCAGTGCCGAAGAAGGGGAGAAAGGACTGATGCAGTTTAAAGAAGAAAGGCCCGACTTGCTGTTGTTAGATTTGATGATGCCCAATATTAGCGGTTTTGAACTTTGTCAGAAAATTCGTGAGATTCCTAGTTCCCCAAAACCTCTTATTTTGATTCTTTCGGCGAAAGAAGCCCAGATGGATCGCCGCCGATGTTTAGAGTTAGGGGCAGATGATTTCGTCTCGAAACCTTTCCACATTTCTTCTTTGGTGAGAAAAATCGAACATATGCTAAGTAAAAGGGTGGGGTGAAGGACTTTTACTTTCTTAAGGTTTAACCTCTACAATTAAATCAAGTTCAATAGGGGAGTTTAAAGGGAGGTCGGTGACTCCTACGGATACTCGGCTGTGTTTTCCGTTTTCTCCGAATATCTGTCCTAGAATTTCACTTGCGGCGTCCATTACTTTAGCCTGATCTGTAAATCCTGGGTAACTATTCACGAACCCCGTCATCCGCACTATTTTTTTTACTTTATCTAAAGAGCCTAATTCTTTTTTAACCACCGCCAAAGCATTTGCTAGCGCTTGTTTTGCAGCACGTTGCCCATTATCGAGAGAAACTTCTTTTCCTAACCTTCCTTTAAAAGTGAGTTGAGGGCCTATTTTAGGAAGTTGACCGCTAATAAACAGCAGGGAACCCGTTTTGACAGCAGGCACATAGCTTCCTTCAGGAGTTGCAGGTTCTGTGAGGTATAATTTAAGTTCTTTTAATTTATCTTCTGGGCTTAAGGTTTTTTGCATGTCTATTTCCTTTTGAGGCGGATTGCTTTGAATAAAACTAAAAGAGGCAGGCCTTTTAAATTCTCAATCGAGGTCGAGGGAATATTTGAAAGAGCTTCTTTTGCAGATTCATCCACAAAAGCTTCTTTAATTTCTTCTACATAAATTCCGGCTCTCCGGAGAGTCATAAAATTTTGTGAGAGGCCTTGAGGAATTTTTCGAACTGTTTTGGAGAGATATTGAAGATAGGGATGAGTAAATACCAAAACCATTCTAGAACCATCTCGGCTAATCCGAGTAAGTTCTCCTACCCAAGTGGAAAGATCGTTTTTACCATTCCAAGCGCTGATAATGGAGCAGTCAAAAAAATCATTTTTAAAAGGAGCGGCTTTTAAGCTTCCTACCAATCCAAATTGTTCAGAAGTAGTTTCTGAAATTTCTCCCAGTTCTTCGGCTTGGGGGGCCATCATTAATAAAGGAGAGGCCTTTTTTTCGCGAAGTAAATTGCAAAGGGTGTTTTCACCCCAGGATGCGCAGAGTGTCTTTTTACCTGCAAGGTTTGGAATTAACGAACGAATTTCTCGTTCTTCTAAATATTGCATTAGAGCATGAAGGGTATACTCGGGGGGAAGTTTCATTCCTTCTTGCGCAGTAGGAGTACTCAGTTTTTTACTTCGGCGTTTTTCTACCCAACCCCCTACTTTTTCAACACTTTTTCCTAAAGGCTGGATTAGTTTTCTTAAGAAATTTTGCATGGTTTCCAACTCTCGTTTCTGGTTTCCGCCTTCGGCTACAACCACTTCCTCATCCGCCCCGAAAGCTTTCGGGGCACCCGGATTCGGTCGCAACCATTTCCTCGGCCATGCCCGAAGGGTATACCCGGTTTCGGTCATACGAATCCACATTGTAACTGAAAAATAAGGAGTCTGGCAATGAGTTATGATTTTTAAGGCTTTCCTTAGCCATATGCGAGGACGGTGTATGGGATAAGAGTTCGGGTATACACAATGTCTCGGTCATGGTTTACGACTCCGTCTTCAACCATTCCCTCAGCCACCCACTTGAAGTGTGTACCCGGCTTCGGTCAGAAAAAGTAGCCGAAGCTGATGTGAAGACGCTGGGTATCTTCCCCAGCTTGAGGGTCGAGTACAATGCCGTAATCGACTCGAAGGGGTCCCACGGGGGTGGCATAACGAATGCTGGGGCCTGCGGCGTGCCTGAAAGAAGAAGGACCAATCTCTCCAAACGTATTGGTATCGCTGCCACTGTCTAAGAAGCCTGCGAGTTGAAATCCTTTGAAGAGACGAATAATGAATTCAAGATTGTAAATAATTCCCACTTTTCCTCCCGCAGGATTTAAGCCGTCTTGTCTAAATCCTCGGACAGTATCATCACCTCCCATGAAAATAAGTTCTTGAGTGGGAATATTCACTCCCTTCGAGAAAGGAAAAACGGTTGCGAAACGAAGGCTATTTGAAATTGTAAATCGCGAGATAGGCGAGGGGGACCACCAATATCCAAAGCTCGCACCGGTTTCGAAAAAATGAGCATCGAGTCCTTCAAACTGCGTTCCAAAATCAACACGTCCTACCGTGTAAAAGCCGGAATGTGGGTCGCCAAAATTATCTCTCCGATCATATGTGACGGAATATTCTAATTTACCTGTCGTGTTGTCTTGAGTGCCGGGTCGAAGTTCCGAGAAATCGGTTTTTTCTTCGAGAAAATCGGTTCGAATTAAATCGTAACGAATGACCATTGAAAGATGACGAGTAAGTTCTCGAAAGAGTCCGACGGAGCCGCCGAGTTGAACATCTGTAAAGAAAGTACGACTCTCATACATGGCATATACACTGTCGAGATGTTTCCAGTCTGTGCCAAAAAAACGAGGGTCGGTGAAGTCGACTTCCGCTCGGTCGTATAGAGGGCCGCCCGTAAGATTTAAGTTGAATTGCTTTCCCATCCCGAAAAGATTGCGGCGGGTATAAGCCATTTTCGCTTTAAAGCTGGTATCAGTGTCGTAAGAAAAACCTAGATCAATTTCGACAGGTTTCTTTTCTTCCACTCGCACAACGACATGAACAACCGATTCTTGTCCTTTCAAGCCCAGAGTTTCAAGAGTGAGAGAATCAAAGATGCCTAATTTTCGTAACGAGGTTTGACTCTCTAAAATTTTTTGAGGATTAAAAACGCTTCCTTCTTTGAACCGCAGTGCATTTAAAATAGCGGAGCGCTTTGTAAGTAAATTTCCGACGATTAAAATTTTGCCAATTTTAGCAGAAGGGCCTTCTTCAATCTGATAAGTAACCCCTACTTTTTCACTACTCGGATGAGAAAGATCGGTTTTGACTTGAGCATAGGGGTAACCATGGTTTGCATAATAAATTAGAATAGCTTTTACATCTTGTTCAAGCTTTGGAGTTTCATAGGGTTGATTTTCTTTTACCAATAAAAATTTTCGAATTTCACTTTCTTTAAAAGCTTTGAGCCCTTGAAATTTTATAAATTCTACAAAGGTTTGTTTGTCTTCTTTGATCTGAATATTGATGAGGTATTTATCTTGTGTCGCATTGAGCGATTTCTTCCAATCGGCTACTTTGGCCTCGAGAAAACCATTTTTTTCGTAAAAAGATGTGATGGTTTCTAAATCTTGTTTAAAAACGTTTTCTAGGAACACGCTCGCTGGATTTTCAAAGGACTCTTCTTGCGTCTGCATTTGTTCGCGTAATTTTTTTGCCGAAATGTTTTTATTACCCTCAAAATCAATCGATTTAATGGTGTGCTTGGGGCCTTCTTGAATAAAAAAAGTAACTACGATTTTTTTATCGCCTACTTTTTGTTTTTTATAGCTTACGGTTACTTCGTCGTAGCCTAAACTATTATAGTGTTGAATCAGTTGGGTTTTAGCGCGTTCAAGTTCAATATCATCGGTGTCTCCATTCTTAGGGATATCCACTACTTTTTTAAGATTTTTACTCCATTGGTGTTTGTTCCCCTCAAATAAAACATCGATTTGTTTGCCTTCTCGAATTTCCAAAGTAAAATTTACTTTGCGTTTTTGTTCGTCAAATTCTGTGTCGACTATTTTGACTCGGGCTCGGGGATAATCTTCATCACGATAGAGCGATTGAATGTTTTTTATATCTTGTTTAAGGCGATCCGGGCTGTAACCAAAAACACGGCTTACTTTATTTGCGATTCGACTATCTTTAAAGATTGTATTTCCTTTTACCTCTACTTCACCCACACGATAATCTTTTCCTTTTTGGATATGAATTTCTAAAGTCGCCACATGATTTTGCTCGTCTAAATTCTCTTCAATGAAAATGACTGTGCCTTTGTAGCCAGCTTTTTCGTAAAAGGAGAGGAGGCGATCAACTTGTTCTGGAATACGTGTTCTATCGTAAATATCCCCTGGCGAAAGAAAAATGGCGCGTTTAATTTTTTTTTCTAATAGAGGAAAGTTCCCATGAATTTCGACATCTTTGATGAGGTAGGCGTCTTCAAGTTGAAAATCTAAATCTACTTTATTTCCCTCGTGTCTCACCAAAACTTCTACATTTTTAAAAACCCCCCATTTTCGTAAATCTTCAATGGCATTTTCAAGTTTCGATTGATCAAAAACATCCCCTACTTTTAAACGCATTACTGCTTCGATATCCGGAATTTTTTTGGGTAGTTGATTGTGAATTTCGATTTGGTTGATAATTTCAGGACTAGAATTAGGGTTTATTTTTGCTGCCTTTGCCGAAGAGCTAAAAAAAGAAAGAATAAAAAAAATGGTTAGTATGAAGCATGCAACAGAAAACGGTTTCGCCACATGCGACAGAGGCGCTGCAAGAAATGTTTCACGGTTTAAGAGTGCTTTCTCCATCTTTTAATATTCCTTAAATCGCAAAGTCGCTTCGAGTCGATATTGTGCTGAAGACGTGCGAGAGGCTTTGAGGAGAAAATTATCAAAAATAAGATATTCCGCTTGAACAGCACTGACCGCTTGTTGAACTGCGAGATCTGTTTTGAATTCTAAAGAAAGTCGATCTCCGATTTGTTTTCCGACCACTAACGAAGTGAGACTTTGAGAATCCGGATCTGAGGCTTCTAAGCGGAAAATATCTAAATGAGCAAAATCGTTCAGAGGACCCGCTAAGACGCTCGTGAGTTGGCTCGCAATAACAGTGCTTGCAATATTCGCACCGGGAATGTTTTTTTGCTCATTGGGAAGTGCTCCGGTGAAAACAAGGGCCAAGATTTCTTGTTTCTCGAGGGGAGGATTTGAATTAAAAGAGAGCTGTAAATTATCGGTATAACCTTCAACAAGAAGATTGACCAAAACACTCTCAGTGGGTCGATCAAAGGCTTTATCTGCCGTAATGCTCACATAGGGGTAAGGTTTGTTAGGATCTCTAAAATCAATCACGCCTTTTGCATTTTCGAAATTAAGGCGAAAGTAATGAAATTTTCCGTCCAATACTTCAATAGCTCCTGTGACAATGGGTTTAGATTTAGTTCCTGTAATTTTTAAATCACTTTTTAGATCAATCGTAGCGACATTGTTTTTAACTTGGAGTTCTCCGGGACTTCGAATTTTTAAATCGAGTTTCAGGTTCTCAAAAGTCTGATCTTTTTCGCCTTCCACTCCGGTGGCGCTTGGTTTTGCAATAAAATCTTTCACCTCAAAATTCTTTGTGTATTGACCTTCGGTAATATCTAAATTGCCGGCCAAAAGTAGGTTGGGATTTTGTCCTGTAAGATTTACTTTCCCGGAAAGATATAAAGTATAGGCACCAGGCTGGCTCAAAGCGACTTCGCGTAAATCGGCCTTAATATCGGCTTTATTGATTTTGAATTGTTCATGCCAGAGGCTTCCAGAGAGGTGAATATCTCCTTCTGCTACGGTACCTGATAAATCTTCCGCAGAAATCTTTTTATCTTCGATGATTAAAGTCCCTTTTAAATTTTCTACAGCATTTCCTAAGAAGCGAGGGTTAAGAGAGGCTCCTTCAAAAACAACCTTTCCATTTATTTCTGGATTCTGAGCAGTACCGCGGATTTTAAGATTTACATCAGCCGGTCCGGATGCCTCTCGAATTTGAGCTTTGAAGGCTTGGAGTAAACTTAAATCGAGTTTACCCAATACTTCGAGATTAAAAGGTTTATCCGAGGCATACGTTCCTTTTATTGTCGTTCGTCCTTCTCCTAATGCAATATTCACATCATCTAAATGAAAAGCTCCTTGATGATAAGTAATTTTAAGAGGGGAAGCTTGGCGAAGAATCCCGGATTCTCCTACAGGAACTTCTAGGGCAGTGATGTTTGCGTCCATGCGAGAATTTTCAAAATTTCCAATCCACAACTCCATTGTAATTTTACCATCCACTTTACCTGCTAAAGGTGGAAATTCCAGGGCGGCTAAAAGAGGGGCAATAGAACATTCGTGACAAGTTGCAGAAGTTTTGAGGAGATTTTTCTGAGCATAAGCTAAGGCGCCTTCGATCTCCATTCCTTCAATGAGGCTCCCTTTATACTTAAAGCCCCCATCGTCAAAATGAATCAGCGCTTCACGAGGAATTTTTATCTTTTCATAATTAGGAGGTTGGAAAGTAATGAGAGGAAAAGAGAAATCATTATTATTTAAATTACCTTCGGCCTCCACGTCGCCCAGGTGGAATTGATAAAGTGAAAAATCTTTGACGTTCGCGGTAAGTTTTCCGGATTTTCGTAATTGAAAACTGTCCATTTCGTAGTGCCCGCTCACTTTTCCTTTCATTCCTGGATTCTCGAGCAAAGTCGAAACGTCAATTTGATTGAAATCGGTTTTTAATTTTAAATGACGACGTTGAGCATTAAAGATGTCATCCACTACGATCTCGACCGTGTCGTCTCCTTCGGGGGATTTGCCGGAGTAGCGCAAACGTCCATTCACAATTTCAAAGTCTCCGCCATTTTCTCCAAAACGCATGAATTTATAACCACTTTCCACGGCTTTTCCCTGAAAACGCAAATCAGGTTGTTTCAAAGGACCCGTAATTTTTCCCACGGCGTCGGCGTATCCTTGGATGTCTTGTTCCGAAAAGGAAGTGACTAAAGTTTTAATGTCAAACCCAGTGGTATTAACATCCACCCCCAATTTCATTTCCGCAAGATCGACGAATCCTTTAATGGCGAGATCCGATCGTTCACTATGAGCAGTAAAATCTTTAAATTCGAATTTCCCTTTGTGAATAGTCGAGGCAAGTTTTAAATCGAGAGTGGGAGTTTTAGGATTCACCTGATTTCCTTGAGTATGGAGAGAAAGAGCCAATTTTCCTTCCATTTCTTTAAAGAGAAACCCTGTGATATCAAAATCGAGATCAAAAGAAATTTTATCATAGAGACGAACAAGCTTGTCACCAAAGCCTGGAATATCTTCAAACTCTACCCATCCAGGTGTAGAAAGTTTTCCTTCCGCATGTTGATTAAAGGGGGCAAAAGTGAGGTTGAGCAGAAGAGGTGTTTTGCCAAAGGTTAGAGCAACATGATCAAAAATAAGGGTTTCGCCTTCGAATCGGGCTTGAGTCTGGAGATCGGAGAGGCGAAATGTCCCAAATTCCGCTCCTTGAATACCCAATTTACCTTGAGTCTGACGAAACAGCAGAGCCTCTTTCATTAAGTCCGGCACAGAAAAAGTTCCGTCATAATAAATTTTTTGAACTGAAAAGGAGTGGGCATTGATGTCGCCTTGTACCTGATTTAACGCAAATTGGAGAAAATTTTTCTCCAATAGAGTGGGTTTGTACTTCACTTCAATAGTAGGAATAGAAAGATGCCCATTCTTGAGAAAAACTTCGGTATTTTCTAAAATACCGGATTTAATTTCTAAGCGACGACTCAATGCCCGCAATAAAGGTGGCATTTGATCTTTCTTTTTTTGAGGAGGAAGTTTGCTTAAATCGAGCATGAGATTGCTGATTTTAATATTTTCCAGAAGAAGGCGAGTTCGAAAGAGAGAGGTTTTAGCTAAGGTTGCATTGAGCTCATTGAGCTTGAGCAAAAAAATCCCTTGAGGAAGCGTATAACGCAAATTTTTTATTCGAATATTTCCCGCCGAGAGATTGAGATCAATTCTTTCCCATTCTAATTTTCCGGGGATAAGGCGCACAAGCGTTCCCCAGGTCAGCACAAAGCCCTTTTGGGAATGAGTGCTCCAATAAAAAGCACCTAAGAAACTTCCGATTCCCAAGAATAAAAAGAGGAAGGTTAGGATTTTTCGACGAATTTGTTTTACCAAAGATTACCCCTTTAATTTTGAGGTATACTTAAGTCTTGTACCTCGCCACAGTGAATTACACGGGTTCTTTAAGTTGGGTACAAGTGCATCTTTTTATTGTTTCAACGAGTTGCACCCGTTAAAACTTCTGTGACGAAACACTAGTATTCTTATCTATATACCTAAAGGCTCATCCTAATGCTCTGTCAAAAAGATCGTTATACTTTGTTTTGGATTAGTAAAACCAAATTCGAGGCAATGAGGCAAGGAAAGGAAGAATAAAAAGAAAGATTATTATGTACTTAAGGTCGTGAGCAACTTTTGATGAATTCCCCCAAAACCTCCATTGCTCATAACGAGGAGTACATCACCAGATTTGGCGCGTTGTTTAAGAAGCGAAACGATTTCTTCTACTTCAAGATCGGCTTGAGTGGGAACGTTTAATGCGCCAATATCTTGAGCCACCTGAAGTACGTCTAGTACTTTTCCTTCTTTTACTTTTTCGGGCATAAAAACTTTTGCGAGTATGACTTCATCGGCATGCGCTAATGCTTTTGGAAAATCGTGCTGAAAAATATCGCGTTTGCTCGAATTGGAGCGGGGCTCGAAAATAGCCCAGACTTTTTGACCTGGATATTTGGCTTTGATTGCGTCAATGGTTTCGGCAATTGCAGTCGGATGATGGGCAAAATCATCAATGATCGTGATGCCCTTTGCGACTCCCCTTACTTCTTGTCTGCGTTTTACACTCTTAAATTTTGAAACAGATTGTTGAATTTGGTTTAGGCTGATGTCCGGAGATGAATTCAGTACAAGTGCCAAAACTCCCAATAAATTTTGTAAATTATGACGCCCTGGAAGGGGAGAATGAAACCGAGCCAGTAAGGTGGAATTTTGATAAAAATCGAATTCGACGCCTTCGGCGTTAAATTCGATTTTTTCTGCTCTAAATTCTGCTCGAGAATCAAAACCGTAGGAAATTTTTCGTCCTTTGCAATAAGCGGAGAGCTCGGTTGCAATAGAATTATCTGCTGAATAATAAAGCGCTCCATCCCCGGGAATAAGTTCAATAAATTTTTGAAACGCCGATTTCACATGGTCTAAGTCTTTATAGATGTCGGCATGATCAAATTCGACGCCGGTGAGAATAGCGTGAAATGGGCGATAATGCCAAAATTTTGGGCCTTTATCGAAGAAGGCGGTGTCGTATTCATCCCCTTCGATTACAAAATAGTTTCCTTTTCCGAGCGCAAATGAAGAATCGAAATTTTGAGGGATGCCCCCCACCAAAAAACTAGGATCTAACTTACAATCATAGAGTACCCACGCGAGCAAAGAAGTGGTGGTTGTTTTCCCATGAGTTCCCGCAACGACCAAAGATTTTTTACCCTCCAGAAAAAATCGAGCAAGGGTTTGAGGAAGAGAAAGATATTCAATACCCGATTCTAAAAGGGCGATTACTTCAGGGTTAGTCTTTGAAACAGCATTGCCGACCACCACAAGATCAGGTTTTGGATTTAAATTTTCAGGTTTAAATCCTTTTTGAATTTCTATTCCCCATTTTTGGAGCTGGGTGCTCATGGGGGGGTAGACGTTTTCGTCGCTTCCCGATACTTGAAAGCCTTTTGCTTTGAGCATGCCGGCCAAAGTACCCATGGCCGTTCCACAAATGGCGATGAGATGGATATGAAGAGGTTTAGTCATTTTATAAGGCGAAATGTTTGTAAAATTAAATCATGAATTTTAGGGCGAAATTGTTTAATGCCTTCATTATAACGATAGGGGTGTACCCGATTCGTTAATAAAATCACATAAAGTTTTCGATTAAAATCAATCCACAAAGAACAGCCCGTATATCCTAAGTGACCAAAAGCATTCTTTGGAAATAAATCCCCCGCTTGGGAATTCTCAGGACTCGGAGTATCCCATCCCAAAGGAGGTTTAGCATCTAAGAAAGCATGAAGAGTTTCTTTTTTGAGAATTTTACTTTTCCCTTCGTCGATCTTGATCAATTCTTGAGTTAGCTTCATTAGATCAGGTAAGGTTGAGAACAATCCTGCGTGTCCTGCAACGCCTCCTAAGATCCACGCGTGTTCATCTTCTACCTCGCCCGCTAAAATTTTACGGCGAAGGGAGCTCTTTGAAGTTGAGGCAAATTCCGTCCGCTTTAATTTTGATTTGCTGGGCAATGGAATAAAAAAAGTTTCATTAAGCTTTAGGGGCTTCGCAATATATTCGATAAATAATTTGTCTAAACTTTTTCCATTAATTTGCTCCAAAATATCACCCAATAGAATATAGCCAAGATCGCTATAAAGACGAGTAACACCGAGCTTGCATTCTGGATCAAGAGTTTCACTTAAGATCATTCTCAAAAGTTCTTTGCGCAGATTTTCTGGGCTTTCTCCTTTTAAGAGTAAGGGGCCTAATTTTTCAAAATAGGCTTTGTACGCGGGTAGTCCTGAGGTGTGCTGAATTAAATGACGGACTTGAATTCCGAGATAGGGCTCTTTTCGGTAACGTCGGTAATAGGTACCTACAGGTTCCTCGAGTTTGAGTTTACCTTTTTCGATCATGATCATGGCAAGTATGGCCGTACACAAAGGTTTGGTAAGAGACGCAATGTCGAAATAAGTCTTTAAACCCACTTTACGGACCACGGGGATTTTTTCGGCGTTTCCATAGCATTTCTTTAAGAGCACTTTTCCTTTTTTAACAACGGCAACAGCAGCTCCTGGAAAGACACCTTGATTGATTGCTTCTTCAAAAGCAGTATCGATTTTTTTGGTAACGCTCATGTCCGTAAGGCTCCCTCTAAAAAGTTCACAGTATTTTTTGCGGAATTTAATCCGACTTCTATCCCCAAAGGTAAGCAGAGCATATTTTCAACATGGCCCGAAGGAAATCCCCAGACAATGGGCAAATCTTGATCTGCAAAAGTTTCAAGAATTAGATTCTGAAGATCGGTTTTTTCGCCGCAATTTCGAAAAGCTCCTAATAAAAGCCCTTTAAGGCCTCTCAATTTTCCAGCGAGTTTTAATTGAGTCATCAGGCGATCAATTTTATAAAGAGGCTCATTCACTTCTTCTAGAAAAAGGATTTTGTTTTCAGTTTCAATTTCGAAGGGAGTTTGGAGAGTTGAATTCAAGATGGATAAACAGCCGCCTACTAACGTTCCCTGAGCGGTTCCATTTTTTAGATAAGAAATTCCTTGGGAAAATTCTCCTAATGCTTGAGGACTCGTTAAGGCTTTTAGAAGAGAATTTTTTCCTTCTTCTTTAAAAGTATCTCCTAAACCCTTTGCCACAACCGGGCCATGAAAAACAGTCCAAGAAAATTTTTGAATGAGAAAATTCAAAAAACTGGTCATGTCGGAGTAGCCTAAGACGATTTTGGGATTTTCTTGAAGAACTGAAGATTTTAGAAGAGGTAAAATTCTTAAAGTACCATATCCGCCTCGAGCGAAAAGGATCGCTTTCACTTCGGAGTCTAAAAAAAGTTCCCGAAGTTCTTGGGCACGGCGCTGATCGGTACCCGCCAAATAGGATTTTTTCGAAAAAATATCTTCTCGAAATTTTACCTTAAACCCCATTTCTCGAAGAGTTTTGAGACCTTTTTCGAACTCTTCGGCGTCAAAAGGGCTGGCCGAGGCTGCAATACCAATGGTATCCCCTAAGTGAAGGGCTTTGGGTTTAACTTTCGTCGTCATTGTCTGAAAAACCTTTAATTTTAATAGTTTATAAGATTTTCCAGGCAATGCCTTCTTTCATATGGTTAGCTATAATAGAAGGAGACCCAGCTTTAAATCCCTTAAGGTAAGGGTAAAACTTCGAAATAACTCTATTTTAGGGCTAAAAAGATAAACTAATTAAATGAGGGAAGCAAATCATTAATTTGCAGAACTTTTTTTATATTTCTTTAATCAAATCGACTGTTTTTGTTAGAATAAGTGCATGACCAAGTCCGGGCATACCCTAGGGCATGGACGCGGAAGCGGTGTTAGTCCGTCAGAGGCGAGCAAAAACCAGAAATAGGAGTCGGAAACCATGGTACTCGACGCAGGCACGCTGCTCGAGATGTATAATGCTCTCCATCGCACCCGTGCTTTGGAAGATCAGATTGCCTATCTTTATCACAGTCAAAATCCGGAACGCCCCCTCATTATCGGAAAAGGTTATCTCTCCACAGGTCAAGAGGCAATTTCTGTAGGAGCTGCTTTAACCCTTAAACCCGAAGATTGGGTAGCACCTTCCCATCGTGATATGGGGCTCCATTTGATCCGCGGCGTTTCTCCTGCCGAAATTTTTGCGCAATATTTTAACCGTGCAACAGGAATGACTCAAGGCAGAGATTCCAATATCCATTTTTCTTATGAGAAAAAAAATATTTTAGGATTTGTCAGTCACATGGGGGCAAATTTGGTGGTGGCGAATGGCTTGGCGTGGGCCGCGCGCTATAAAAAAGAAAAATCAATTGTCATGGCTTTGTTTGGAGACGGAGCATCGAGTCAAGGTTGCGTGCATGAGGCTATGAACTATGCAGCGATTTTTAAACTCCCTGTTGTTTTTGTACTGAATAACAATGGTTGGGCTATTTCGACTCCGGTTAGGGAACAAAGTGCGGTTGAAAATTTAGCAGATCGCGCAAAAGCTTATGGTTTTGATGGGAAAGTGTGTGACGGTAATGATGTGGTTGCGGTTTATGAAGCTGTAAAACCTGCCGTGGATAAAGCGCGTCAGGGAGGAGGGCCCACCTTAATTGAATGTAAAAGTTTCCGGGCCGCTGGACATGGCACGCATGACCCCGCAAATTATATTCCTCAGGACGAAAAAGATTTTTGGAAAAAGAAAGATCCTTTAAGCGTGATGCGGGCGCGTCTCGAAAAAATGAAAATTTGGAATGATGAGAAAGAAAAAAAATTAGTCGAAAAGTTAAAAAAAGAAATGAACGAAGCAACGACTTGGGCCGCTAGTCAGCCAATGCCAAAGGCAGAAGATTTATTAAAGGGTGTGTATACAAATTTGTAGGTGCGCCCAATTTGGGCACGGCAAGCAGTGCCCCTACAGAAAAAAACTATGCCAATTTTAACCTACGGTGAAGCAATTCGAGATGCGTTGGCTACAGAAATGCGCCAGGATGAGCGCGTGTATATTTTTGGGGAAGATGTTGCGGCCTATGGCGGTGTATTTGGAATCACCAAAGGATTATTAGAAGAATTTGGCCCAATGCGAGTTCGAAACACACCGCTTTCCGAAGCCGCGATTATTGGAGAAGCAATTGGCGCTTGTGTGCGGGGCTTAAGGCCTGTTCCCGAAATTCAATTTTCCGATTTTATGACCACCGCTTTTAGCCAGATCGTCGATTATGCCGCTAATTATAAATATCGTTTTAATACTTCGCTTCCTTTTACCATTCGTGCCCCGCATGGGGGCGGTATGCGAATTGGAAATTTTCACTCCAAATGTGAAGAAGCTTGGTATTTTCATGTGCCCGGTTTGAAAATTGTATGCCCGTCCACTCCTGCCGAAGCTAAAGGACTATTGATTGCAGCCATTCGCGACCCGGATCCTGTCATTTATTTTGAAGAGAAAAAGCTTTATTGGGAAATTAAAGGAGAAGTGCCTGCGGGAGATTATGTGATTCCTCTGGGAAAAGCGGACATTAAAAAAGAAGGAAAAGATATTACGCTCGTGACCTACGGAAGCATGGTTCATTTGGGCTTGGCAGCGGCGAAAGAGTTAGAAAAAGAGTCCATCTCCTTAGAAGTTTTAGATTTAAGGTCTCTTACTCCCTTAGATGAAGAAGCGTTGCTCACCTCCTTTCGCAAAACAAATCGGGTGATCATTCTTCATGAAGCGGTGAAACGAGGGGGAATTGGGGGAGAATTAGTCAGTTTAATTTGTGAAAAAGCGTTTGACTCCCTTGCGGCCCCGCCTCTGAGAATTGGATCCCAATTTTGCCCGATTCCAACCTCCCCCATTTTAGAAGATGCCTACCTCCCTAATATAAAAGATGTGCTGGACGGCGCGCGAAAGTTGATGGAATATTAAACTCACGGTTTTTAAGAAATTCAAAAGGACTCAATTATTCAACTGGAGCGATTATGCAACTCTATCTCACCATGCCCAAACCCGGTGAAACCATTCGTGAAGGAGTTGTGGTTCAATGGTTAAAAAAAGAGGGCGAAAAAGTTCAGGAAAAAGACGCTTTAGTTGAACTAGAAACTGAAAAAGCAGTTTTTACTTTTGAATCCCCTTTTGTCGGTGTGCTTCAAAAAATTTTGGTAGAGGCGAATAGCTCTTGCGAAGTGGGAAAACCCATTGCTCTTTTTGAAGTGAGCCAAGAAGATGGAGAACGATATTTGATGTTGGGAGTGGGAATGCCCGCTGATGGGGCACCTACTGTTCGCTCGACTCCATCCTCTAAACAAATTCAAAAAACCCCAGAAAAACCAGTGCGTACTCAAGCGCAAGCAGCGCCCAGTTCGCGCGCACTCTCTCCTTTGATTCGCAATCTGGCGCGAGAAAATAATCTTTCGGAGGAGGAGCTAGCTCAAATTCCGGCTTCAGGTCCTGGGGGGAGACTCACAAAAGAGGATGTTTTAAAATATTTAAAAAATGTAGGGGCGGTGCTTGCTCCGCCCGATAAGGGTGCAGCGAGCAGCACCCCTACGCAGAATCTTCTTTCTCCCATCCGCCAACGCATTGCTCAACACATGAAGAAAAGTCATGAACAAATCCCTGCGGCGGGTAGTTCGGTCGATGTGGATTTCCATTTAATTTGGAATTATTGCCAGAAAAATAAGCAAAGTTATTCCGAAGAGCACGGAGTAGCTCTCTCTCCTTTTCATTTTTTCCTTTTTGCGGTGAGAGAGGCGTTGAAAAAATATCCTAATTTTAATGCGAGTTATATTGAAGAAGGCGGAAAAGGTTATTTGCAAAAGCATTCTCAAATTAATTTGGGAGTTGCGGTTGCAACGCTTCAAGGTTTGTTTACGCCTGTGATTCATCAGGCCGACAAACTTTCATTTAGAGATTTGGCTCAGACTCTTTCGCAGCTTGAAGCCAAAACAAAGATGGGAAAGTTAAGTGTGGAAGAACTCACCGGGGCAACTTTTGTGGTCAATAACCCTGGCGCAGTTGGGGGAAACCGTTGCTTGCAGATTATTCCGCTCCCGATGGTAGCAATTGTGGCGATTAACCGAATTCAAAAACGTCCTTGGGTGGTGGAAGAAGCAATCGGAATTCGAGAAGTTGCCGCGATTGATTTAGCCTTTGATCATCGTCCGCTCGATGGAGCGGATGGCATTTTATTTTTAGAAGAAGTAAAGAAAAATTTAGAACATTTCGATTTTGAGGCGATTGATTCATGAAACCTTCTTGGCTCAAAGCAAAAATTCCTTCTGGAAAAAATTTCCACGAACTCAAAGAGATGTTTCGGACTTTGAATCTACATACCGTTTGTGAAGAAGCAAAGTGTCCTAATTTGGGTGAATGTTGGAATAATCGCTCGGCCACCTTAATGATTTTAGGAGATACTTGCACCCGCTCTTGCGGTTTTTGCGCGGTGAAAACAGGTAAGCCTCCTGTTACTGATTGGGAAGAACCCGTGCGTGTTGCAAAGGCCGTTGAAAAAATTGGGCTGCGGCATATCGTGATTACGTCGGTTGATCGGGATGATTTACCGGATGGAGGCTCTGAAATTTTTGCGCGAACGATCGAAGAAATCAAAAAACGAGATCCCCAATTAGTTTTAGAAGTGCTGATTCCCGATTTTAAAGGGGAGTTAAAATCGTTGCGCCGTGTCTTTGAAGCAGGGCCAGATATTCTTAATCATAATTTAGAAACAGTGCCACGCTTGCAAAAAACCGTTCGTCCTCAAGCCAATTACGAGCGCTCTTTATTTGTACTCGAGCAGGCCAAAAAGTTCGGGCTTACCAATAAATCGGGGATTATGGTGGGGCTTGGAGAAGAATGGGAAGAAATTGTTTCTACTTTAAAAGATCTACGCGAAAAAACAGCCTGTGATTTGCTTACGGTAGGCCAATATCTAGCGCCGAGTGATAAGCACCTTGCCGTTCAAAAATTTTATACACCTCAAGAATTTGAAGAAATTGGACACATTGCAAAGTCCTTCGGTTTTCCGCATGTGGCGAGTGGGCCTTTCGTGCGGTCTTCTTATTTTGCAGAAGAGCAATACCGAAAAAGTGCTTAATTATTTCTTCTCGGGGGTTTTTACAAATCCGTCTTTACGCAATTTGCTTAAGGTTTTTTTCGCTAAAGAATTCACAAAATTAACTTCATTGCTCCAATCTAAATCGACTTCTGTATTAGCAGAGGCGGTCCAAATGGGTTTCAGGTCGGGGAGTTCAAGTAGCCCTAAATCTTGACTCTGATTTAAATAACTAGTCGTATAACCCGGATCGGTTTTGGTGACGATTTTTGTTTTGCCATCTTTTTCTTTCACTTCAGTCGTTGAGGTAGTGGGGGGATGATAAACGTCGCGACGTTGAACATCTCTTAAATTCACAAGGAGCAAGGCTTGGATGCCATTTTTAAGAAATCCCACTTTGCGATCTTCAGGGCTATAATCTTTACCCAAAGGAAAAAGATCCGAGGCTGCGATTACTTGTAAATCTGGGGATTCTAAAATTTTCTTAAAACTCCATTCTGCCGAAATATTTTCACTTTGATCGACATTTCGTACATCAACTGCGATTCGAGTAAAAATTCGAGGAGCAATGCCGGGGTGTGTCACTGTTTTCATTTGAGTGGTGGCTCCGCAACCCGTGAAAAAAAGGATGAATAAAAGATAAGATTTTATTTTAGAATTCATCAGAGCTCCTCTTTTTAAAAAGGCGAAAATTGTGAAAATAATGCCCATGCATTATTCGCGGCATGCGCGATAACGCAAAACCAAAGATTTCGTTTTCTGTTAAAAAGCCAACCTAAATAAAAACCAAGAATAAGATAATAATGTAGATAAAAAAGGTTTCCATGGGCAAGGGCAAAACTAAGAGAAGTAAATAAAATTCCTATAGTTTTTCCGAAACGTTTTACCCAACTGGGTTGGAGTAAACCTCGAAAAAAAATTTCTTCACAGATAGCGGGAGTCAAAACCAAAATCAATGCTTTGAGACTTCCTTCACGGGCTGAAGAAATCTGGATTAGCTTATGAAAGGTGGTTGTGTAAGTATCGGGAGGAGGCCAAAGTAGATCTTGCCAAGCAATGCATTGATCAATCACCCACGAAAGAAAAAAAGTAAAAGCAAGAATGCCTAAAGTTTGTAGGAAACTAGGCAGTTCCCAATAAGGCCAATCATTGATTTTTTTGCCTAAAGTTTGAGAAACGAGTGCCGAAGGGACCAAAAGAAAAAAAACCTGATTTAAAAAAACGCCCAGAAGATCAAGGTGTGTTTGTAAAAATAGCCCGGCCACCAAGTATACCGCGAGAACTGCTAAATAGAGCAATAAAGCTGTATAAGGGGGGAGTAGGGGCCCCTCCCTAAAAAAATCTTTGCAAAGGGTTTCGGGCTGTGCTTTTGAGGAAGGTTCCATCGTGTTTCTTTATGGAAAGGGTTGCTTCTATGAGTCAAGTATTAAAAATAGGTATTCCAAAAGGTTCGCTTCAAGAATCGACATTTCGTCTGTTTAAAAAAGCGGGCTGGAGCATTAATCTCGGGTCTCGCGCGTATGTGCCGAGTATCGACGATCCTGAGCTCTCCGGACTTTTGATTCGCTCGCAAGAAATGAGCCGCTATGTTGAAAATGGAGTTTTAGATGTGGGCTTGTGCGGCCGAGATTGGGTGATGGAAAATGATTCGGATGTGCAGGAGGTCTGCGAGCTTAAATATTCCAAAGCAACCCTGAACCCCATTCGCTGGGTAATTGCGGTTCCGAACGATTCAAAAATTAAATCTTCGAAAGATTTGCATGGAAAGCGAGTTTCGACGGAACTTGTGCAATATACAAGGCGCTATCTTCAAAAACAGGGCGTGAAGGCCGAAGTAGAATTTTCTTGGGGGGCGACTGAAGTAAAACCTCCGCTCTTGGCCGATGCGATTGTTGAGCTCACCGAAACAGGCTCTTCGCTACGCGCGAATAATTTGAAAATCGTGGAATCGATTTTAGAATCGGTCACCGTTTTGATTGCGAATAAAAAAGCCTGGAAAGATAATTGGAAACGTCAAAAAATTGAAAACATTGCCCTGATGCTTAACGGAGCGCTCATCGCCGAAACTAAAGTCGGTTTAAAGATGAATGTGCCCAAAAACAAACTCAAAGAAATCTTAAAAACGCTTCCTGCCTTGCATACCCCTACCATCTCCGAGCAAGGGGATTCCACTTGGGTTTCGGTCGAAATTATTGTGGATGAGAAAAAAGTGCGTGAAATTATTCCGAATCTCAAGCGCGCGGGTGCGGAGGGTATTGTAGAATACCCGCTCAATAAAGTGATTTACTAATTTATTGAATGTCTAGATTCCCAAACCACTTCAAATGAAGCTGATGGATAAAACCGTTGTCGCTGAGTTCTAAAATCTTCAAATTAATTTTTTCAAAAAGTTCAGGGTTGGCATCCGCCAATTTTTTGTTCATGGCGATTGCGTAGAATTGTTGGTGAAAGCGATCGGAAACCAAAAATGGATTTTTGCCTTTCTTTTTAAGAGTGTCCTTCAGATCAAAGAGATAGGTATAATCAAACACGATTGCATCAATTTCGCCGCTCTCTAGACGAGGATAGAGTGCTTCTAGATCATTTTCGTGGGGCACCGTAATCAATTTTTTGACTCCTAAAGTATCAATGGTTTCGACGGCACTTGTTCCCGCCACACTTGCCACCACTTTCCCGCTTAAATCCCGATAATCCCGAATGGGGGAATGATAGATCTCGCTTGTATAATTGGTTAAGAGTTGAGCGGTTATCACGGCCACGAGTAAAAGTCCGCAAATCCAAATAGGAATGGAGAGAAGGCGGGCAATCCAGCGCCTAGGGATGATATCACCAAAGCCAATCGTACTTTGAATCGCAAAAGTGCACCACATGGCCTGAAAGATTCCGGGGAAATATTTTTTTGAAATAATGGAGTTAGGGCCTTGCTCAGTGACCCACAAAACATTTCCAAAAATGAACATGATGATAAAAATCGTTAAGATGAGTCGTAACACCATGGGTTTAAAAATTGGGCGAATGAGTATTCCAAACGTGTGCCCTTTTGCGGGCGTTAAAATGGCAAGGCTCGAAACAAAATAAGGGTAGGTAAATCGAACATATTCGGAACGCGCACGATCAATCGTCATCATCCAAAGTCCGAAATCGACTTTGTCTGTTTTTAAATCTTCTAAAAGCATTGGAAAAAGTTTCACATCTTGAAATTCATATTGAATATTGAGTTGCTTGGCGATTTCCTTCCACAATTCAATCTCAAAGCCAGTGTAAGAACCATCGTCATTACGCATGACAAATCGGTTCTCGTCTCCCACTCCTACTTTGTAAGTTTGTGCTTGGGCGTGAAAGGGAAGGTAGAAAAGGATTAAAAAAATAAAAAAAGAGAAAAATTTAAGCAGTGTTTGAGAAGAAAGCATTTTGGAATTTTGACAAGAGATATGAAAGAAGGCAAATTTTTTATTTTGCCCCTTTTTTGCTAGATTATACTAAAAATTAATGTCCAGCCGATTGCCAGGCTTTCAGAGCATCACTCGGATGAATGAGCATCACGAGATTGAGCGTCAAATTGTCTCTCACCCAGAAAAGGCAAATTATTTCCAGGAGGAGGATGATCGCAACACTCATCCAAGTACGCGCGCGGTAAGCAAATAAAAATCCCAGCGCCATCATGACGATGTCACTGCAGGAGTTCAGAATACTATCCCCCACATAGCCGAGAGAAATGGTTACTTCTCGGTAGCGATTAATAATAAAAGAAGAATTTTCGAGTATCTCCCAGAGTGATTCTAGCAAAGTAGCGAGCAAGAAACGAAACCGAACGGGAAGCTTTTTGGCGATTAGCCACAAAAATGCATAGAAAAGAATGCCGTGGATGAAATGTGTGAAAGAATAAACATCCGTAACGCGTTGAGAATTTTCAGAACCCCAAATATTCCCATCCCACCAGCCAAATTTTCCGTCCGGCCCCAATGGTAGTCGGCCCATTTGCCATTCGGTTATTGCAGTGAATGCAATAAAGCCAAAGAAACAGGCGAGGATGATCTTGTTGTGGTTCAAAAAATGAAAAAATTTTCTGAGAATATTCATGAGGCCATTTTCCTTAAAAGCGAATATCCCTTGAATAAACCTTCTTATTCAAATAATTTTTACTCATGAAAAAAATTATTTCGTTTCTCGTTTTCTTCCTCCTTGCTCCTTCTGCCTTTGCCGCGAAATCCGATTTGAAATTGGGCTTTGAAGCTTTTTTAAGTAAAAACTACTCCAGCACACTTTCTTTACTTAAAAATTCTCTTCCTTCGAAGAAAGATCCGCTCTGGGATTATTATGCTTGGGCCGTGGGTCGTTCTTTATTTGAAGAGGGGAAACTTGAAGAGTCGATTAAACTTTTAGAGGAGCTTTTGCGTGAAGAACCCGAAAGTGTTTTTGCGCCCTCTGCCCGTGGAGCTTTAGCCCTGGCGCTTCAGCAAAAAGGGGAAAACGAAAGAACAAAGAAATGGGTAAACGAAAATTTACCACAAATGAATGACGTGGCAAAAGGAGAGGCTAGCTATGCTTTAGCATTAGCCGAACAGGCCTTAGGTGAGAAAGAAGCGGCTATAAAGCATTTTAAAGAAGTGTTTATAGAATATCCTTTTGTAGATGAGGCAAAATTAGCGCAAAGTCAGCTGAGTAACTTAGGAATTAATCTTTCACCAGAAGATTTAGCTCGGCGCGCAGACCGTTTTGCAGAAAATAAGAATTGTTCGCTTGCCCTTGCTGCTTATGCAGAAGCGGGCTCCCTAGATTCGGAGTCCAAACTTAAAAAGGCAGAATGTCTGTATACACTCAAGCGTTATGCTGATGCAGAGGCCCAGTTAGGGATGGTAGATTCTTTATCCGGAGATCTTCAGAAAAAAGCGCTCTATTTATTGGCGCAAAATGAAGAGAAGGCTGGGAAAGAAGGGCAGGCAAAAAATTCCTATCAAGCTCTTCAAAATAAATTTCCAGGATCCATAGAAGCCGAAGAAGGGCAATTTCGTTTAGTGAAAATGGCGTTGGATTCGGGAGATTTTGCCGAAGCAAAAAACCTAGCGCGTCAGTTTTCTCAAAATTACTCAAAAGGAAATTTCAGAGATAAAGCCTTGTGGGCTGTGGCTTGGAAAGCGTATCGGCAAGATGATTTTAAAGAAGCTCAGTTTTTTTTAGAAGCCCTTCAAAAAGGGGCAACCGATTTTCCGACTCAAGCCAAAGGCTTGTATTGGTTGGGTAGAAGTTTTGAAAAACAGGGCGATCACAAAAAATCCACTGACTATTTTTCACAAGCAGTGACAGCTGGCCCCTATAGTTATTATGGTTTCATGGCGCTCAAAAAAATAAAAAATTCCAAAGAGATTTCAGAGACGCCCGATGTTCCTTCGGAGTGGAAAAATTCCAAAAATACACCTTCTATTCAATCGGCTCTGCGAGAAAAAGGAAAAGAAATCAGCCCATGGAACTATCATTGGGCGAAAGCTGAAGCGCTTTATCGACAAGGTTTGGGAAAGCAATCGACAAATGAATTAGCCGCTTCTCTTGAGCAAAATGCGTCAAACCCGTCCGATATTTTTCGAATTTTAGAAGCTTCTAAAAAGACAGAGGCTTATTCGCTCCCAGTATTTTTGGCACAGCGTTATTGGGATAAAGTAAAAACAATCTTTGTGAACTCTTCGGAGGCTGAGACTTACCGAAATACGTTTCAATTCCCCTTTGCATTTAAAAGTTTGGTTTATCATGGTTCGCGCGAATTTTCGCTTTCTCCTTACTTGATTATAGGGTTGATGCGCCAAGAATCTGCCTTTCAACCCTGGATCGTTTCTTCGGCCAATGCGCAGGGTCTCATGCAACTTCTTCCTGCTACAGCGCGAGCGCGTGCGAAAAATGCCGGGATCTCGATGGGCGATTTGTTTGACCCAGCTAAGAATATTGAATTAGGCTCCGCAGAACTTGCAGCTTTGTTATCAAGATTTAATGGAAATTGGGTCTCGATGATTGCGGGTTATAATGCGGGCCCAGGGCGCCCTCCGCAATGGAATGCCCAGTTTGGTAATTTACCTTTAGATGAATTTATCGAAGAAATTCCTTTTTCTGAAACCAACCTCTATGTGAAGCTCGTGCTCCGAAATTATTGGAGTTATTCCAGTCTGTATCGTTAGCACCTCATCTATCATTTGCAATTTTCATTCAAGCTAACCCTTCCTCTAATCTCTCACGTCTTTTTTCGATTATTTGGTGGGAATTTTTCTTTTCCTCTATTGACACTTATCGTGAAAGTGGGATAATTGACCAATAAAGTGGGAAAAAGTGGCAAATAAGCAGAAATTGGTCTGCTTAAAATCGAGGTGGGGGAAATTGCTGCTGTTTCATCTGCGTACGCTTTGAATAAGCGAGATCCGATTATTCGGATCGAGCGAGTCCAAGGGGGCGCGGGGGGGATTGGCGTGCTAGCCCCCCGATCAAAATGTTTCGCGGTAGGTTCGAAAACACGATCGATGTGAAAGGAAGAATCTCTGTTCCCTCGAAGTTTCGAGAAGTGCTTTCGACCAACTATGATGAGCGTTTAATTTTGACCAACTTTGATCATTGTTTGTGGGCGTATCCAGTAAACGAATGGCAAAAAATTGAAGATAAAGTTGCTGCTCTTCCACAATTTAAGCCCGAAGTAAGAGCATTACAAAGAGCATTTGTTTCAGCAGCAACGGAATGTCCTTTAGACAAACAAGGAAGAATTCTGATTCCTCCTTCTCTACGCGAATATGCAGGAATCGAACGAGAAGTAGTTTTTGTAGGAATGGTTCAGCGCATTGAAATTTGGGCGAAGAATCGTTGGACAGAAGAGTTTGAAAAATCACATTTGAAAATCAATGAATCTGCTCTGGATTTGGCGAATTTAGGAATTTAATTATGATGAATCTCAAAGCATATGAAGATGTAGCGATCATTGATTTAAACGGCGAGCTGGGCCCTCAAGAAATGCAACAAGTGGGGCATACATTATTTTCTTTATTACGAAACCGAAAAACCAAGATGGTCCTGAATTTTAAAGAAGTGGAACACATTCACTATTCAAGTGTTCCTCCCTTAGTAGAGGCAATATTTAAGCTGAAGCGCTTTCATGGGGATTTAAAATTTGCAGGCATGAGCGATTATACCCGAAGTATTTTTAAATTCATGGGAGCGGCGGATTATATTGAAAATTTTCGCACAGTACCAGAAGCCGTCTTAGCTTTCCGTTCGGGTTGGAGAACATGGCATTAAGCCACACTCCGGTTCTTTTAAATGAAGTGATCGACTTTTTGCAGGTAAAGCCCCGCGGTTGTTATGTGGATGGGACTTTGGGCGGTGGTGGCCATGCTGAGGCGATTCTAAGGCGCATGGGAGAGGGTGTTTACGTAGGAGTTGATCGAGATGCGCAAGTCTTAGAGCAAACAACGGCACGTCTGAAAAAATATCCGGTTTCGTTTTATGGAGTGCATGATGTTTTTTCGAATATACCGGAGATTTTAAAGTCTCTTTCGATTAAAGAAGTTGATGGGATTGTCCTCGATTTAGGTGTTTCGAGTTTTCAAATCGATGAGGCAAGTCGGGGATTTAGTTTTTTGCAAGATGCACCTTTAGACATGCGTATGGATCCCGATTCGGGTGAAGAGAGTGCAGCAGATATTTTAAACACGTTTTCTGAAAAAGATTTAGCAGAGATCTTTTACAAGTTTGGGGAAGAACGGTTTTCACGGCGGATTGCACGAGAAATCATTGCTTTTCGCCGTGCCCAACCGTTCTCAACTACGGGTGAATTGGCTCGTTTAGTAAGCTCAGCGATTCCAGCACGTTTTGCGCGATCTTCCAGAATTCATCCCGCAACACGCGTATTTCAGGGCTTGAGAATTGCGGTGAATCAAGAGCTTCAGCATCTTGAGAAGTTTTTAAATTTAGATTTTTCATTTTTAAAAAGTGGCGGAAGGGTTTGTATTATTAGTTTTCATTCCCTTGAAGATCGATTGGTTAAACATGGTTTCCGCCGATTTGAAAATTTTAAGATAATTACAAAGCGTCCTGTTCTACCCACTGAAGACGAAATAAATAGTAACCCCAGATCACGCAGTGCGAAATTAAGGGTAATGGAGAAAAAATAATGCATGTCGCCGGATCCATTCGAATACCCGCTTCTCAGCTTCGCCGAGGTCACGTGGCGCCTAAGGCGAGTTCCTTTCGTCGAGGACGATTTACCTATATTGTCTTTTTTGTATTCTTAGCTTTTCTTTGCTCTCTTTTTTATATTTGGTCTCGCATTCAAATTGTGAATGTGGGCTATGAGATCAATCGTGAAAATATCCTCCGCGAAGAATTAGTTGAGCAAAACAAAAAACTTACCTTAGAAGTGGCAACTCTAAAATCCCCGGTTCGCTTAGAAGCTTTAGCCAAAAATAATTATCAAATGGATTTACCTGGCAAAGAACAGGTTTTTACTTTGAGTGCTTTATCGGATCTGCAAGTGGCAGATCTTAAAAAAGAAGAAACACCCAAAAATAAGAAAGATATTAAAGCGGCACAGGCAAAAAATAATAAAAAAGAATCTTCTCAGAAAATTTCCGAAAATACTTCCACCTCCCCTAAAAACCAGCTTAGCAATACAAAGAAAACCGTGCAAAAAAAGACACAAGCAAAAGTAGAGCATACGAATATTACTGAACTTGCAAGTTTGGCTGGAAATCCAAAAATTAGGTAAAATTCTCGTTTCATGCCCAAAAAACCAATCTTTACTTTGATTCAAGACCGAGTTTTTTAGGCTTAAACGTTCACTCTCTAAAAAATTTACATGAAACCCACTCCTCCTCGAGTTGCTTCCCGATTTTTTTCGGAACGTCGTGTTAAACGTCGCATTTTATTAATTGCACTCGCCTATTTTCTATTTTTTACTGTGATTATGGGGCGCACTTTCATGCTCCACTTGGCAGATAATAATAAACTTGATCGTTTGGCCGGCGCTCAATATCAGAAAAAAGTGACTTTAGCGCCTAAGCGCGGAAATATTTTAGATACGCATGGAGAAGAGTTGGCTATGGATATTAAGGTCGATTCTCTTTATGCCAATCCCAGCGCTCTCCAAGAATCCCCTACCTTAGCGAGTCAACTTGCTTCGATCTTAGGAATGGATGCAGAAAAAATTTCTAAACTTTTTAGTAAAGACAAAAAATTCGTTTGGATTAAACGCCGAATTTCCGATGAAGAATCTCAAAAGGTTCAAAGCCTAAAGCAAGAACATCTGGGATTAGTGAAGGAATATAAAAGATTTTATCCAAATAAAAAATTAGCGGCCACGATCTTAGGCGCTGTTGGGTTGGATTCCGTCGCATTGGGTGGTTTAGAGCTTTTTTATGATTCCTATCTTAAATCAGGTGGGCAGCCGGTAATAGTAGACCAAGATGCCCATGGGCGCACTTATAATCCGGATTTATTGGGTGAAAAAGAAAGTCTTCATGAAGTTATTTTAACGCTCGATAAGACTATTCAGTTCATTACTGAAAAAGAACTTGCGAAAGCAGTGACGCAAGCGAAGGCAAAAAGTGGGATTGCAGTAGTAATGAATGATAAGACCGGCGAAGTCTTAGCCATGGCTTCTTATCCTGATTTTGATCCAAATCAATACTCTAGTTTTGATGCGCAATATTCAAAGAACAGAGCGGTTACCGATAGTTTTGAACCAGGAAGTATTTTTAAAGCCATTACCGCGGCGGCTGCTCTTGAAAGTGGAAAAGTCAGTCTTGATCAAAAATTTAATTGTGAGGGTGGTGCCTACCGCATTGATAAATTTACTATCAATGACCATGGAAAATATGGCGCCATGACTCTGCCGGAAATTATTCGAGTTTCGAGTAATATTGGTTCCCTCAAAATTGCGCAGTATATTGGTCGAGATGCCTTTGCGAAAGCGGTCGAGGCGTTTGGCTTTGGGACAAAAACCGGCATCGATTTACCGGGAGAGGCTCGAGGAATTATGGCTCCTTCGCACAATTGGGGGACCTTGCAAATGAGTACCATCGCTTTCGGTCAAGGAATTTCCGTCACTCCCATTCAAATTGTCACTGCCTATTCTGCCATTGCCAATGGAGGATATTTAATGAAGCCCTTCATTGTAAAAAGGGTAGAGGATGGAAATGGCAAAATCATTGTGAATAATGAACCCAAAATCGTGCGTCAGGTGATGCAAAAAGCCAATGCGAGAAAATTAGTTGAAATGTTGAAAGCAGTGGTAGGGCCGGGGGGAACTGGAACTGCTGCCCAAGTCGAAGAATATGGCACGGCAGGAAAAACGGGAACCGCTCAAAAAGTGGTGGAGGGTAAAAAAGGCTATTCTCAAAGTGGATACATTGGAAGTTTTGCGGGGATCGCGCCGGCCGATGATCCTCGTATTGTTGTTCTGGTTTCGATTAATGAACCGCAAGGAAGTCATTTTGGCGGAGTGGTAGCTGCACCCGCTTTCCGTGAGATCGTTCGCCAAGTTCTTCCTTACATGGGAGTCAAACCTCTTTACACTAAAGGGCCTACCATTTTGACCAAGCAAGATCAAAAAACTCCAGAAACTCAAGCGCAGAAAGCGAAGAAATTAAATCATTCAAACATGCCCAGTCTTCCAGAAAAGAATGAGCTTGAAATGAGCTCGGTTGAGGAAACGATCCCCATTCAGTACTCTGAAGGCAACGTGCGCTTGCCCGATTGTGATGGAAAAGCCTTGCGCACGGTTTTGAAAGAATGGGAAGCTGAAGACTTAAAAGTCACGGTCGAAGGCTCCGGTGTTTGCGTGTCGCAAGATCCACCCGCTGGACAATGGGTCAAGAGGGGCTCTGAGGTAAAACTTTCCTTCAAGCCGCCCTCCTGAAAGTGGAATCATGAAACTTTCTTATTTATTGCAAGATTTGGGGATTCCTCTTTCGACGGAGAAAGCTTCTGTTGAAATCCAAGAGATAGTTTACGATTCTCGAAAAGTAAAACCGGGCTGTCTTTTTGTGGCCATTCGCGGTTTTGCAAGTGATGGCCATGATTATATTGCCCAGGCTTTTCAAAAAGGCGCCGTAGTAGTACTTTGCGAGAAAAAATCGAGTGAGGATCCTGCTGAAATTATCGTCCCTGATACGCGCCTGGCTTTAGCCCAAATCAGCGCGCGTTTTTTTGGCGAGCCTTCTGAAAAAATGAAGGTGATTGGTATTACGGGAACCAACGGCAAAACGACTTTGACCTATCTTTTAGAGGCAATTTTTAAGCAGGCCCGTTTTTCTCCTGCGGTATTGGGGACAATTAATTATAGATATTCGGGTTTTGAGCAGGCCGCTTCTCACACCACGCCTGAATCTTACGAAATTCAATCTTTTTTAACTCAAGCTTCTAAAAATAAGGTGCAGGTGGCGCTCTTAGAAGTTTCATCCCATGCCCTAGACTTAAAGCGGGTGGATGGACTTTCGTTTGACGGGGCCGTCTTCACGAATTTAAGTTCTGAGCACCTCGACTATCATCATACAATGGAAGAATATTTTGCCGCTAAAAAACGTCTTTTTGAAGAGCTGCTCCTTCACAGTAAAAAGAAAAAGAAGTTCGCGGTTTTAAATCAAGATGATCCTTGGGTAAAAAAACTTTCTTTTTCAAATTCAGAGATTGCACTTTATTATTTTAGTCTCTCTTCTGAAAATAAAGCAGAAATTTATCCGACTACCGCGGATTTTAATTTGGGAGGAATTCAGGTCTGCGTTCAAACTCCCTGGGGGACTTGTGCTTTTCATAGTCCTTTGATCGGCACTCACAATCTACAAAATTTGTTAGCAGCCATTGGAGTAGCGGGCGCGTGTGGAATTGATCTTTCTATCGTGAGTCAGGCTTTGACCAATTTTTCTCAGGTTCCAGGACGCTTAGAGCGGGTGGTCAATGAAAAAGGTGTTTTTGTTTTTGTAGATTATGCGCATACTCCCGATGCCTTAAAGCAAGTCACCACAGCCCTTTCGCGGTTAAAAGGACAAAATCGTTTAGGTGTGGTTTTTGGTTGTGGAGGAGATCGAGATAAAACTAAGCGTCCACTCATGGCTCAAGAAGTTTCAGAGCATGCTGATTTTGCGGTGGTGACCAACGACAATCCGCGTACCGAAGATCCTGGAGAAATTATCAATCAAATTTTGCCGGGCTTCGAAAAGTCGGGTTGGAAAAATGAAAAAAAATTTTGGATAGAACCCGATCGTGAAAAGGCCATTGCATTTGCGCTGAGTCGATTGCAAAAAGGGGATGTTTTGCTCATTGCAGGCAAAGGCCATGAAGATTATCAAATTGTCGGCAAAGCAAAATATCCGTTTAACGATATCAAAATCGCTGAAAAATATTTGGAGAAATCTCTTTGAAACTCAGTATTCAAGAAATTTTAGAAGCAAGCCGTGGGCAACTCATTCAAGGTAATTCTCATGAAATAGTTCGCTCTATTTCGACCGATAGTCGCACATTTCAAGCGGGAGAAGCTTTTTTATGTTTAATTGGAGAAAAATTTGATGGGCATCGCTTTATTGAAGAGCTCACTTCAAAAAAACCTTTGGCAATTATTGTTCAAAAAGCACATTGGGCCGGAAATATCCCGGCGTCGATCGCGTTAATTGAAGTTACCGATACTTTAAAAGCTTACGGAGATATTGCGAATGCCTGGCGCAGAAAATTTAAAATTCCTCTTTTGGCAATCGCGGGAAGCAACGGAAAAACTACTACGAAAGATATGACGGGCCTCGTTTTGGGTGCTCGTTATAAAACCTTAGTGACTGAAGGAAACCTCAATAATTTAATTGGGGTTCCTAAAATGCTGCTCAAATTAGAAAATCACGAAGCTGCCGTCATCGAAATGGGGATGAATGATTTTGGAGAGCTCGCCCGGCTCACCGAAATTGCAGAGCCTACGGCGGGTTTGATTACGAATATTGGGTTTGAGCACCTTGAAAAATTAAAAGATCTAGAAGGCGTTGCGCGTGCCGAAGGGGAATTATTCGAAAAGCTTCCTTCAGGGGCGTTGGCGCTCGTGAATATCGATGATCCTTATCTCTGTAAAATGACCAGCCGAGCCTTTCGTTTTACTTTTGGACTCGAAAACCCTGCGAATGTTTCTTGCACGGCATTTCGTTTAACCGAAAAAGGGGTGGAGCTTGAGGTGAGTTATTTGGGGAAAGCTTATTCGTTTACTTGCCCAGCTTTAGGTAAAACAGCGGTGCGCAATGTTTTGGCGGCGGTTGCTGCAGGGTTTGGTTTGGGCTTGGAGGCCAAAGAAATTCAAAAAGGCCTACAGACTTTTCAGGCTCGAGCCCTGAGAATGGAAAAAATTCTGCTTAAAAATCAGATTGTGATTTTGAATGATTGTTATAATGCCAACCCTTCTTCAATGGATTTAGCTTTAGAAACTTTAGCCAGTTTAAAAGGCAAAGCTCCCGGTTTAGCGATATTGGGTGAGATGAAAGAGTTGGGGGATTTTGTTTCCGAAGGTCACCGGCAGGTCGGGCAATCGGTTGCAAAAAATAAAATTGGATTTTTGATTGCGGTGGGTCCCTATGCCCAAGATGTTTTGAAAGGGGCTTTAGAGGGTGGGATGCCTGCTTTGCATGGTGTGGCAGCGACCTCTCAAGATGAAGTCCTTGGAAAAATTATGGAATGGACCCCTTTAGCGCAATATTTGTTGATAAAAGGTTCGCGTGGCGCTCAAATGGAAAAGGTGACAGAAAAAATTAAAGGAAAATTTGGGGCTGTGTGAAATCCGGTTTATAAATTTTCTTTTTATACTTAAGGAAAATCATGTTTTATCAATTTCTTTATCCCCTTCACGAACACTTTCAGGCTTTCAATGTTTTTAAATATATCACCTTCCGAACTTTTGCGGCCTTGCTCACAGGCTTGCTGATTTATCTACTTTTTGGGCGAAAATTAATTGAATATCTTACCGAAAAACATCTGGGGCAGGTGATTCGCGAAGAAGGCCCCCAAAGTCATCAAGGTAAAAAAGGCACTCCCACCATGGGTGGCGTTTTAATTTTGGGAGCGGCTACGGTGTCTACGCTTCTTTGGGGAAGTTTAACCGATCCGCTCGTTTGGTTGTGTCTGGGAGTTTTTATTAGTTTTGGAGCCATTGGTTTTATTGATGATTCCCGTAAACTGCTCCGAAAACATAATGAAGGATTAAAGGGGCGCTACAAACTTCTTCTCCAATTTCTTTTTGCCTTTATTGCAGGGTTTATTCTTTTAAACTATTTGGGTTTTGACCAAGAAGTTCATTTTCCTTTTTTAAAACAGTTTCATCCGAATATAGGTTGGTTTTATTTAGCCTTTATTGCCTTCGTGATTGTGGGCGCTTCCAATGCCGTGAACTTAACAGACGGGCTCGATGGTTTGGCGGCAATGCCTAGTATTATGGCCTTTGGTACTTATGCGATCTTTGCCTATGTGGCAGGAAATCTAAAAATTGCGACTTATCTTCAAGTGGCTTCTATTCCGGGAGCTGGCGAAGTATCTGTGTTTTGCGGTGCAGTGATGGGAGCTTTGATTGGGTTTTTATGGTTTAATACTTATCCGGCCGAAATTTTTATGGGCGATGTAGGCTCTCTTGCTTTAGGTGCTTCTTTGGGGCTGGTTGCGGTGATTACAAAAAATGAGATCCTCTTGATTTTAGTCGGAGGAATTTTCGTCATCGAAGCATTATCGGTTATCACTCAAGTCGCTTCTTTTCAACTCACGGGGAAACGTATTTTTAAAATGGCGCCCATCCACCATCATTTTGAGTTGAAAGGATGGGCAGAGCCCAAAGTCATTGTACGTTTTTGGATCATTAGTTTAGTGCTTGCCATTTTATCGCTATCCACTTTGAAGTTGAGATGAGATTTATAAATCAGAGTTGTGAATTTTTATTTTTCAAAAACTCGCAGTTTTGAATCGCCATCCAACAACGGTACAAGCCGCTGAAGCGGATTTTATTAGATGGCGATGTTTTAAGGATCGCTCAGGCACTTTGAAAAATAAAAATTCACAACTCTGATTTAAAGAGAAAGAGATAAAGTTTTTATCTTATCATGGATCTCCAAAATCAAAATATCGTCGTCCTTGGACTTGGAAAAACAGGCCATGCCTTGTGTGAGTTTTTGCTTCAAAAACGCGCCCGGGTGTTTGCCGTAGATGATTTACCCCGTGAAATGATGGGTCCCAATTGGGAAGCTGTGTTTAACCAAGGGGTGGAATTTTTTACCACCGACGATGCCCATTTTATTCCTTGGAAAGAAATCCGGTTTTGTCTGGTGAGCCCTGGAGTTTCATTGAAACATCCAGTGATAAGCCTGGCGGCATCTTTCAACATCGAAATTACCGGAGAACTGGAGTTTGCCAACCAATTTACCAAAGCTCCTGTGATTGCCATTACAGGAACCAATGGAAAATCCACGACGACGGAGCTCGTGGGACAAATCCTTAAGAATGCAGGACTTTGCGTGGAAGTAGGAGGGAATTTGGGTGAACCTTGGATTTCAATGATTGCCCGCAATCCCAATCCCGATTGGTTTGTGCTCGAAGTGAGTAGTTATCAATTAGAAACCACTCAAACTTTTCATCCACACATTGCTGCCCTTTTAAATATCACGGATGATCATTTTGAACGCCATGGCGATATCCAAGGATATACGGCCGCGAAGGCTCGAATAGGGATGAATCAAAACTCCAAGGATTTTTTAGTTTATAATGCAAATGATGTGCATGTGTTAAGAGCACTGGAGACTCAGCAAGCGAAAAAAATTCCGTTTAGTTCCACCCAAACTGTAAATGGTATTTTTTGGAAGAGTGAAAAAGAAATTTTCTCCGAAGTTTCAGGAAAAGAAGTGCTCTATTCGTTAGAAAAAGCTTCGCTGCAAGGCTTGCATAACATCGAAAATATGATGGCCGCCATTGCAATGGCAGAGCTCGCAAAAGTATCTTCTTCTTTTATTCAATCGACTTTAGAAAGTTTTAAGGCGCTTCCCCATCGGCTCGAATGGGTGAGAGAGTTTAATGAAGTTGATTATTATGATGATTCGAAGGGCACTAACGTTGGTGCTGTGGTCATGTCTCTTGCTAGTTTCGAAAAGCCGGTGGTGCTTATCTTAGGTGGCAAAGATAAAGGAGGCGACTACTCGGTGTTGCGCGCCTTGGTAAAAAATAAGGCGAAAGCTTTGATTCTTTTAGGGGAGGCCAAAGAAAAAATTCACAGAGCACTAAAAGATACGGTCCCCATTGTCGAAGTAAATTCAATGAAGGCTGCTGTGCAAGAGGCGTCACGTTTGGCTGAGAAAGGCGATGTGGTTTTACTCTCGCCGGCGTGTTCGAGTTTTGATATGTTTCGAGACTATAAACATCGCGGACAAGAATTCCAAAAACAGGTAAAGGAATTATAATGGAAACTCGTCGCACCGATTATGGCCTTCTGCTCTGCACGCTGCTCCTTATTTTTATTGGGGTGCTGATGGTTTATTCGGCTTCCGCTATTCTCGCTCAGGAACGTTTTCAAGATAGTTACTATTACCTTAAAAAAGAAATCGTCTTTGCCTTAATTGCCTTAGGTTTTTTATTTACCTTAATGAGGGTGGATTATCACATTTATTGGAAATGGGTGTATCCTCTCCTTTTTGCGAGTTTGTTTCTTTGTATCTTAGTGGCGATTCCGGGCATTGGGGTGAAGGCAGGTGGGGCTCGCCGTTGGATTGCTCTAGGGGGTTTTACATTTCAACCTTCAGAGCTCGCTAAGTTCTCCCTCATTCTTTTTTTAGCCTACTCGCTCGCGAAAAAGCGAGAAAAGATGGAAAAATTTACCATTGGTATTCTCCCCAACATCATAGTGGCGGGACTCATTATGGGGCTAATTCTTCTCCAAAAAGATTTGGGCACTACCTTTACCTTGGGGGTAGTGATGATGATTTTGCTTTTTGTCGGTGGAACCCGTATCTCTTATCTTGCAGGCGCGGTATTGGTTTCTATTCCCGCCCTTTATTTTTTGATTTTCTCGGTGGATTATCGCCGCCAACGTATTTTGGCTTTTTTAGACCCTTGGACGCATATGAGCGATACGGGTTTTCAGATTATCCAATCTTATATGGGGTTTAATCGGGGGGGGATTTGGGGCATGGGATTAGGCCAAGGCAAGCAAAAGCTTTTTTATTTGCCGGCTGCGCACACCGATTTTATTTTTTCGGTAGTGGGAGAAGAGTTGGGGCTGTTTGGAGTTTTATTTGTGATCGGAATTTTCTTAATCTTGATAATCCGAGGTATTCGTGCCGCACTCCGTGCCCCAGACTTATTCGGAACTTATCTTGCTCTAGGAATTATTTCACTGATCGCCGTGCAATCGCTTATTAACTTTGGAGTGGTGATGGGACTACTTCCCACCAAAGGTTTGCCGCTTCCCTTCATCAGCCACGGCGGAACCTCACTTATCGTGATGGCCAGTTGTATGGGGATTGTCTTGAATATTACCTCGCAGGGTAAAGAGTCGCCCGGGGAATATTAGTATTGCATCTGAATACCGTTTAACGAGCCGGTTGGCTTCGTGTGGTTTCAAATGCTGCTAAGCGTTGTGTTAGAGCAGTAATCTCACCTAATAATTGTTGTGGAGTTTGAATAGGGTAGTCGATGGCATCCACTACAACTGCATCAACATCAGTGCTCATGCTGGCATCGAGTATTTCAGGAGCTCCCGCATCTAAAGTTCGGGCAGGAGTTGCGGTACGCCTAATAAGCGCATTCAAACTTGCTCGGCAATAATTCAACATCAGGCGAATAAATTGTTTTTGATCGGCTCGTATAGCCACTCCTTGAGAGGAGTTTGTTTGAGCTTGGTCAAGAGCGGTGCGCAGCTGAGTCAGCACTTGAGGTATGACTCGGAGTTCTTGACCCAGATTGATGCGGGCGCCAGAAATTTCTCGTGCTCGTTGCAAGGGTTGAGCGACTAAAGCCTGTTTTAAGATTGCGATGCTTCTAGAACATAGAGAGTTATAGGAAACGTAATTGGGCAGACTCCGATAATCCGAAGCTGGAGAATCCATTTGAGTGAGAAGAAGAATCATTTGATTCAACCCCGCAGTGCTTAAAAACGGATCTCTCAAAGCGGCTTGAACATAGGTGTCTATATCTCTAAATGGATCTCGAAAAAGTTGGTCAAGAAGCCGGCTCATGAGCTGAGTACGGCGATTTAAGAGGGCTTCGCGTTGTGAATCATTTGAATTTGCATTCGCCCAAATTTTCGTTTCTTCAAGGAGAAAATAAACAAGTGAAATTTCTTCTGTGCTTGGAATGTAAGGATCTTCAGCAGAAGTGGGATGACTCAAAATTTCTGCGACGAGGTCTAAGGCTGAATTGACCGCCAATGAATCGGCAAGCGCCAAATTATTTTCAGGGCGGGCAAAATAAATAGGGCGAATATCTAAATGTTGTCTTTGACTTGGATAAAGTCGGTTAAAAACTATTGCGCGCCGATCTAGGGATAAGAGAATTTCTTGGCTTCGAGAATTTCGGCTTAAAAAAATCATGGCTTGTTCGGCATGAGTTTTTACATAAGAATAATCAAGAGCGGCTTGAAGGTTTACGCGGTTAAGGTCGGGGTTATCGAGCCCTAATCCTGTAATTGCTGTCAAGGCATCGGCCCGAGTAAAAGTGTGTTGGTTACTGGGTTGTTCGGGCAGAGAAGAGCCGCTGATAATTATACCATCTACAGGGTCTAGTCTGGTGTTGGTATCGCCCGGTTGAATAGTAATATCGTGAATCTGACAAACGGGTGGATATTCGCTACTGTTTGGATGAAGAGTGGTTGCACTAATATTACAAACTTCAATATTTCTAAAAAAATAGGTGGTCATATTATTCCTTATTAAAACTGAATTCGCGGCTTTTGATCTCTAAATACTTTAAAATTTTCACTGCCCTTTAAGGCCGTGGGTGTGCATAATATCGGTCTAGCGTTGATAAAGTTGCGTGAAATATTCCAGCTAAAGATCGGGGTCGAAAAGAATTTGGAGGGGAGTAAATTATGAAAATTTTGTTTGCAGGTGGGGGGACGGGCGGTCATTTATATACGGGAATTGCCTTGGCGGAAGAATATCAAGAACGGGGTTTAAATCCTGCCGATATTGTGTTTGTGGGTACGGAATACGGTTTAGAAAAAGAAATCGTACCGAAAAATGGGTATCGCTTAGAATATATTCCCGTGAAACCCCTTAAAGGAAAGGGCATTGCCTTTCGTTTAAAAACCTTGTTTCAAATTCCTTCTTCTCTTTTGAAATCATTTCAACTTTTGCGCCGAGAAAAACCCAGTTTAGTGTTTGGTATTGGGGGCTATGCATCGGGGCCGGTGGTCTTGATGGCGAGTTTTTTGAGAATTCCCACAGCGGTATTAGAGCAAAATTCTATTCCGGGGATTACCAACCGGATTTTAGGAAAATTTGTCGACCGTATCTTTATTTGTTTTGAACATGCTCGGCAGTTTTTTAAACCCCGAAAAACCGTGTTTAGCGGCAATCCGGTGCGGAAGAACTTTTTTATTTCGATGAATTCCTCTCATTTAGACAGAGAATTGGGAAAGGATTTAGGTTTAGGGGAAGAAAATAAGTCCGAAAAAGAGTTTACGCTTTTGGTCTTGGGTGGGTCTCAAGGGGCCAGATCCATTAATCGAGCAGTCACTCAGGCGGTGCCTTTATTAAAAAAAGATTTTCCGGGCTTAAAAATTCTCCACCAAACGGGAAAAACCGATTTAGAGGAAGTAAAACAAGCGTATCAAACCCAATCCATCCAGGCCGAAGTGTATGATTTTGTCCATAATATCCACGATTTGTATTTGAAAGCCGATTTGATTGTGTGCCGATCGGGAGCGGGTACTATTACC